>JBDLJV010000088.1:0-8401 GCA_039714175.1 Actinomycetota bacterium | reverse complement strand
GGCACGACGACGACAACCGATGGATCCGGCACGACGTCGACAACCGACGGATCGGCCACAACGACGATCCCCCAAGCTGATCCGTACCCGCCCGTGGAGCCGGCGATTCCTGTCGAAAAGCTCAAGATGATCACCGACGGCCTTCGTGTCAACGACAACAACATTCCGGACATCGTCTTCAACATGGATGCAGCCACAGCAATCGGACGTCTCGTTGCATCCTTCGGACCCTCGACGGAGGACACGGGTTGGCAGATTTCAACTGGCGGATACGGCGTCTGCGCCGGTGACTTCGAACGAATCATCACGTTCGGCACGTTCGCAGCGGTCGTCACGAAGCCGGGAGGTCAGGAGATCTTCAGTGGCTACCGCCAGGATCTCGCGTTCGGCGATGTCACCGATCCTGCCGCCAACGTCGAGACGCTGAGTGGCTTGAAGGTGGGCGACACCGTTGCGGACCTCAAGGAAATCTACAAGGGCGAAAACGTGTCATTCCAGGTCGATGCGAAGCTGGGGGACGTCTACCTCGTTGAGGGTTCAACGAGTGGCAATCTCCTCCTCTGGGGACCGGTCCAGGGCGACAGCGACGATGATCGAGTCGTTGGCATCTATGCCCCCGACGTCTGCAATCGATGATCGGTCATCGGTAGTCGCTTTCCGGTTCCCGGCACCTGACCTCAGGAGCGCGGCGTTCGGACTTCCGACGAAGTACAATCACCCGCCATGAAGCCCAGCTACACCACCGCACTGATCGTCGGCGCCGTCACCGGCCTCGTTCTCGCCCTCGCCCTGATGCTCTTCGTCGGGGCAACCGGCGGTGTGCCGTCGATGGGCGCGATCGTCGAAGGCGACCAGGTTGTTCCGGTGTTCGCACCACCAGCATCAGCCATGTGGCTCACCGTCCTGGTCGCTGGTGCGATCGGTGGCTTGGTGGCTTCGATCGCAACAAAGGCCGTCAGCCGGGTCATCGATCCGGACTCCGAGTCCGCTTCCCTTGGCGTGATCGCCCCATTGGGCCTCGTGATCGTCCCGGTGATTGCAATGGCCGTCTTCCCGCTGGGCATCGTCACCTTGGGCGATATCGCTGATGGCAGGGCCTCGATCGGCGTAGTGCGGATGGTCCTTCTCTCAGGCCTCGTCGGCCTCGTTGCCGGAGGCATCATCGTGTGGCTCTCGTACATCCTCGCACGGCCGCCGGTCACGGCTGAGGACGACTCTCTCCACGCTGAGACCGTCGACCGGTCGGCGTAGAGCGTTCATCGTTTGTCGTTTGTCGATGCACGATGCACGATGCACGATGCACGATCAACGATCAACGATCAACGATCAACGATCAACGATGATGACGTCTGTAGCGATGAGGTGACCATCGGTTCCGGTCTCGTAGGTGACGCTGACTTCGTCGCCTGAGACAACAAGATCTCGCATCGTCTGGGATGTCCCGGACACGACCATGTCCGGTGCCGGAGCAAATCGATGGCTGTCACCGTTCGCGTCGAGGACGACGAAGCTCTCGACGACCTCATCGGTTCCGGTGACCTCGGAAACAACACCGGCGATCGCTCCATCCGCTCCAGCGTCATTCGAGCAGCCAATGGCCAGGCCAGCGAGAACCACGACGATGAACACGAGACGCAGATGCAACAGCATCAGTTGTCCAGCAGCGCTTCGACTTCGCCATCACCGAGTACGCCGTCGAAACGGCCGGTGACCATGCCCTGCTCATCCACAACGAACACCCACGGTTCGGTCGGCAGTCCGTAGGCAACCACTGCGGGCACCAGATGTTCGAGGTCGGGGGCGAATCCGGGTTCGTTGAAGCCGCCGTACACCTCGATGTGCAGGAAGTTCACGTCGGGATACGCCTCCGACAGGTCCTTCGTGGTCGCGAGCATCGGGCCACAGGCCGCCGAGGTGCAGAACGCCGGGGTCGCGAACAGGATCACTGTCTTGTGTCCATTCGTGAGCGCAACGTCGAGGGACATCTCATACAGCGCTACCAGTGGATCATGATCCGTGGTGAGGTCTTCGATCGGTGTGTCAGAGACGGTGGGAGTCACTACTGACGGGGCGGACTCACCGATCGCTACCGTCAGAGGATCAGCTTGGATATCGATCAGGAACGGCGTGGTCGGCTCTCCCGTTGAGATTGAGAAGTCGATCTGCCAAGTGCCTGCTCTGTCGAACGGAAGATCAATGAGGTAGAGGCCGAGAGCGTCGGGAACTATCCACGCGTACTCTGCCTCCGCGGAGATCTCCACGTCCGGTGCCTCAAGTGGCGAGGCGACAACCGACACGATCTCGTCGGGTCCACCTCGACGTGTCCCATCGATCTCGTGCACCGCAAACAGCAACCGGTCGTCACCGATCGCAGGATCGGTCGAAGCTCTGATCCCTATCAACGGATCCACAGCAGGAGCACTCGAACACGCCGCCGCGATCAGTGCCAAGGTAACGAGGAGAACGATGCGCCGCATTGGCGGAAACGTAGTACGTAGTACGTAGTACGTATGTCGTATGTCGTATGTCGTATGTCGTATGTCGTATGTCGGGTGTCGTATGTCGTATGTCGGGTGTCGTATGTCGTATGTCGTATATCGTTCCCCCCAATGTCTCCGATCGCATGGGTGCTGGCCCTCCTCATCACAGCTGGCGCGGCAAGCTTCCAAGGCACGGTGGGTCTCGGCTTTGCCATGGTTTCGGTACCTCTTCTCTCGCTCATCCACCCGAGCCTCGCTCCTGTCCCCCAACTCATCATGATGATCCCACTCACGGTTTCGATGGCATGGCGCGAGCGACACGCGATTGATCTTCACGGGTTCTGGTGGATCATCGGAGGACGTATCCCCGGAGCAATCATCGGCGTCACGTTGCTGGCATTCGCCACCAGACGCACGCTTGATGTACTCATCGCCCTCTTTGTTCTCGGCGCGGTGGGTGTGATCGCTTCAGGCAGACACGTGAGAAGAACGCCTGGCACGAAGCTCGCCGCAGGAATCGCCTCGGGAACGGGCGGGGTCGTCGCTTCCATCGGAGGACCGCCGCTCGCTCTCGTGTACTCAGCCGAGGATTCGGACACGATACGATCCACACTCGCAGCGGTGTTCTCCATCGGGGTGTTCACCTCCTTGGCATTCCGGTACGCCACCGGCAACATCGCGTGGCTCGATGTCCGGGTAGCAGTCGCGTTACTCCCTGCGGTAATCGTCGGCTACGCCATTTCGCTGTTACTCAAGAATCGGGTCGGGAAGGCACAGATCCGCGTGGCCATCCTCGTTGTGAGCGGCGCAGCAGCTATCGCCCTGCTGGCGCGCTCGATCTTCTAGCTCCGCCGGTCACGGGCTCTGAGTGTCGTTCGATCCGACATCGAACGAGTCCCACACGTCTCCGAACGCTTCGAGGAGCTCGCCGACTGCCCAGACAAGCACGAAGAGCATCACGATCAACGCCGTCGCGGTGAGAAGCCCTCGGGCCCACCCGATCCAACTCCGCGTCCCTCCGGTGAACACGGCAAGGAAGTCCGAAAGCAGGCCACTGCTCTCGGTTTGAGGAGCTACCTCCACCTCAGGGATGATCTCTGACCCATTCGGTGGCTCGACCACAGGTTGCTCAACGGTCGAGACACGCCCGTCAGTGGCCTCTTCCGTCCCATGATCAGCGGTCTCCTCGACATCACCCGCCGGGGGCCTGGCTGCTTCGAGATCCTTCGGATCGATGTCGAGTATCGCTGCCAGTTTGGGGAGTACGGTCACCGCCGGCGCGACCTCACCCCGCTCCCATCTGCGCACAGACGACGATGATCGGCCGATCGCCGATGCGAGTTGACCGAGGGACATCCCGCTCTTGAGCCGGGATTCACGTATGAGCGCACCGAGTTCCTGTTGGTTGGCCATGACGAGAGCATACGTCAGATGCCAGTTTTCCCGCGACAGCCGAAAGCTAGAGTCCTACCTACAACTGGAAAGGAACACGATGTCCACAGAGGTCTCCACTCTTGTAGAACTGATCACGAACAGTGTCGCCAACTACCCCGACAATCCTCTGTTCGGACAGCGCGGCTCCGGTGGGGACTGGGGCTGGACCACCTTCGGCGAGTTCGGCGAACTGGTCGAAGACGCACGCGGCGGCCTTGCTTCGCTTGGTGTGCGAACCGGCGATCGCGTCGCTGCGATCTCGGACAACCGCATCGAATGGGCAGTCGGAGCGTACGCAACGTACTCGCTCGGTGCCGCGTGGGTTCCGATGTACGAGGCCCAGACCCAGAAGGATTGGGCGTTCATCCTTGAGGACAGCGGGGCAAAGGTCCTCTTCGCCGCGACCGATGGCATCAGGGCCCAGGTCGAGGAGATTTCCGACCAGCTGCCTGATCTCGAGATGATCATCGTCATCGACGATCCTGCCGGAGGCCAAGCGATCGACTACACCGAGCTGCTTGCCCGTGGAAACGAGCAGCCTGCGCCCGTCGCCGTCGTCTCGAGCGACAACCTCGCCGGATTGATCTACACATCGGGCACAACCGGTGACCCGAAGGGCGTGAAGCTCTCGCATGGAAACCTCACGTCGAATATCAACGCGGTCGCCGCGATCTTCCCGCTCGACGAGGACGACCGATCGGCAGCGTTCCTGCCGTGGGCACACTCGTTTGGTCAGACCGTCGAACTCCACATCATGATCCGCTTCGGCGCTTCCCTCGGACTCACGAGCGCGAAGACACTCGTCCGTGACATGCCGGAGATCAAACCGACAATCCTGGTGAGCGTGCCAACCGTCTTCAACAAGGTCTATGACGGACTCAAGAAGCGGATGGACCAGGAGGGCGGTGCAAAGAAGGCGCTGTTCGACGCCGCCATTTCCAACGGCAGGAAGCGGATCCAGCTGGAGAAGCGTGGAAAGAAGAGCCGGTGGATCGAGCTCCAGAACGACCTGTTCGACAAACTCATCTTCTCGAAGGTGCGCGATGCGTTCGGTGGCCGGCTCAAGTACGCCTTCTCCGGAGGCGCAGCGATTTCGACAGAGGTTGCCGAGTTCATCTCCGCTGTGGGCATCACTGTGTACGAGGGATACGGCCTCACGGAGACGAGCCCGATTGCCACGTGCAATATCAAGGGCGCACGTCGCGTCGGATCGGTTGGTCGGGCGATTCCGGGGGTCACCATCGAGATCGATACTGATATCACCGGTGACCCCGAGGTCGGCGAAATCGTCGTCCACGGCCCGAACGTCATGCTGGGGTACTACAACCTGCCGGAGGCGGACGCTGAGGTGTTCACAGGGAACGGCGGATTCCGCACAGGCGATCTCGGCAGACTCGACGAGGACGGATACCTCTTCATCCGGGGACGTATCAAGGAGCAGTACAAGCTGGAGAACGGCAAGTACGTCGTCCCCTCACCGATCGAAGAGCAACTACAGCTCTCCGGTTTCATCAGCCAGGTCATGGTCTACGGCGAGCAGCGTCCGCACAATGTCGCTGTTGTGATCCCCGACATGGAGTACCTCGAGGCATGGGCCAAAGAACATGACCTCGACGCCTCTGATCTCGACGCTCTCCTCGAGGACGCCAAGGTCAAGGAGTTGTTCAAGACCGAGATCAACCGAGGCCAGTCATCCATCAAGCACTACGAGCGGGTGCGGGACTTCGTGCTCGACGGCGAAGAATTCACGCCGGAGAACGGGATGCTCACGCCGTCGCTCAAGGTGAAGCGCCGTGCTGTGATGGAGAGATTCGGCGATGACATCGACGCCATGTACAAAGGCGACGATCCCCTCTTGGGAAGGGATGAGTGACGACGGACCGTTCATCGTCTGTCGTTCATCGTCTGTCGTAATCGCGGAGGCGGACGGGAATCGAACCCGCCAGGGAGCTTGCGCCCCCTCGTTGGATTTGAAGTCCACGACGTCCACCAGGCACGCAGTCGCCTCCGCCCGTGAAGGTAGCGCAACTGTGGTCGTGCCCGTACGGGTCGTGACCCACCGCGTCTATGCTGCCCCAGCAGCCCCAAGACAAGGATTGAGATGGCCGACGCTGAGCTGATGGTGTGGATCGATCAGGATCTGTGCACGGGTGATGGAATCTGTTCTGAAATCGCCCCAGATGTCTTCCAGGAACGGAGCGACGGCCTGTGGGTTGTCAAGGAGACAGCCGCGCACTGGGGTGCCGACCTCGTCTTCGACGGCGAACAGGCTCCTGACGGCTCGCGTGGCGTCGCCCGCGTCCCCGCTGCGGTCCTGGCCGAGGTGGTCGAGTCCGCCGAGGAATGCCCCGGCGAGTGCATCATGATCGAACCATTCGACCAAGCCATCTTCGACAAACGCACCTAACCGCGAACCCAGGGTTACAGACCCTCTCCACGAAGTCTGTGGCCCACAGAACGCGGGCATCAGCCGGTGATGTAGCTCGCGAGCTGGTCGATGAGGAAGGCCTGCTCCTCGATCACGGCTCGCACGACATCCCCTATCGAGATGATCCCAACGAGTTGGTTGTCCTCCACGACCGGAAGGTGTCGGAAGCGGTTGTCGGTCATCGTCTGCATGCAGTTTGTAACTGTGTCTGCCGGGTGGGCCGTGACAGGATCGGGTGTCATGATCTCCGAGACCGGAGTCTCCCTCGATCCTCGCGACATCAGGGCTATCTTGCGGGCGTAATCACGCTCCGACATGATTCCCACGATCTCGCCGGCATGCGTGACAACCACCGCACCGATGTTCTTGTCAGCCATGGATTCGAGCGCATCGAAGACCGACACGTCGGCATCGACACTCCAGACGTCGCTGCCCTTGTGGTCGATGATGTTCTGAACCGTCTTCTTCATTGATCCTCCTTGCGGTGAATCTAGCAAGTCAGGTATCAGGTGTCAGCAGACGAACGAACAAAGACCACAGATTGAGGCGTCGTCTCTGCTCTCTGCTTCGGCCGAGCAAGCGAGTCAGAGCATTCCCGGGTACTGTCTTGCCACAACGAAAGAGAGTCCTGTGTCCTACGAATGTCTCACGCTGGAGATGAAGGAGTCGGTTGCTGTTCTCACGCTCAATACGCCGGACCAGCTGAACGCTTTGACAGGGGGCATGCAAAGCGAGCTCATCGAGGCAGCCACCGAGATCGCGGCGTCTGATGCGCGGGCGGTCGTGCTCGGAGGAGCGGGGAGGGCCTTCTGTGCCGGTGTCTCGATCCACGAGTTCGCCGAGATCGCTGCAAGTGATGACGATGCCGAGCGTTATGAGGCGTTCGCCCTCGGCAGGAAGCTGGCCGACACACTTGAGGCAATTCCCCAGGTAACCGTCGCCGCACTGCACGGTTTCGTCGTTGGCGGGGGTGTCGTCCTGGCGTCTGTGTGCGACATGCGCATCGCGGCCTCGGACACGACCTTCTCGATCCCGGAGATCGACCTCGGGATCACCCTCGGGTGGGGCGGGATCAAGCGGTTCCTCCGGGAAGTCAGTCCGCCCCTGGCCAGGGAGTTCGTGATGACCGGACGACGGTTCACCGCCCACGAGGCCTTGGCGGCTGGCTTCGTCAACAAAGTCGTGCCCCCCGAGGACGTCGATGCAGTTGCGCTGGATCTCGCCAGGACGATTGCAGCGAAACCACACGCGGCGATTCGCACGACGAAGCAACACTTCGCCGAGATCCTCGATGGTGATGACACACGAGACGACGCCCTCACGGCTTCTCAATCCCTGAGGGACCCTGAATCGGCAGCGGCCGCTGCCCACTACATCGCACAGCTCTCAGGTCGCTCATGAGAATCCTCTCCGCTGAGGAGACGCGTCTTGCTCTTCCGATGAGTGACGCGATCGAGGCGATGCGCTCTGCGTTCGGTCCCGATGTTGAGATTCCGCTTCGTCAACAGATCGGTAACTCACTCGTCATGCCTGGGAGAGTCGGAAGCAGCGTCGGGGTGAAGATCGTTTCGACAATTCCCGGCAGCCCAAACGGAATCGTGGTTGTCTTCGATGAAGATGGCGCTCCCGTCGGAGTTGTCGACGGACCAACAATCACCGCCATCCGAACGGGAGCGATTGCTGGTCTGGCAACCGATCTACTCGCGCCGCGGAATGCGAGCAGCTTCGCAATGATCGGCGCAGGTGCCATGGCGCGGGATCAGATCGCTGCTGTCCTTGCGGTACGCGACGTCGACACGATCACGGTGTGGAGCCGCAACCGCGACAAGGCATGCACCCTTGCCACCGAAGTGGGGGGCACCTGCGCCGATACACCCGCGGAAGCCATCAGAGACGCTGCGATCGTGACCACGGCAACACCAGCAAGCGGACCGCTCTTCGTACCCACCGCGTTGGCGGCACACGTCCATGTCAACGCCATCGGTGCCTTCACGCCCGATATGGTCGAGGTGCCAGCCGAGTTCGTTCGCGAGGCCTTCGTGGTCGTGGACGACATTGA
>JBDLJV010000087.1:0-8659 GCA_039714175.1 Actinomycetota bacterium | reverse complement strand
TCATCCAAGGGCGCGGGCACCGTGTCCAGATACGTGCAGGAGGGTGTGCGTGCAGTGCTCGTCACGGCCACCGGAGGCGAAGCGGGGGACATCCTGAACCCGGAGCTCGATACGCCGGAGATTGCTGCGGATCTTGCAGCGGTACGCGCAAAGGAGCTAGCCGAGGCGGCAGCGATTATCGGCTATGACGAGGTCATGATGCTCGGTTACCGGGACTCCGGCATGCCGGACACCGAGGCGAATCGCCATCCCGACTCGTTCTGTCACCAGCCGTTCGATGGAGTTCTGGAGCGTCTTGTTGCTGTGGTTCGTGCTCAACGACCTGATGTCGTGCTCGGCTATGACGACCATGAGTTCTATCCCCATCCCGATCACCTGCGCGTGCACGACCTGTCGATGGCCCTCTACGACGCAGCACGGGACGCGACGAGATTCCCGGCGGCGGGCCCACCTTGGGAAGTGAAGAAGATCTATGCACCGGTATTCACGCTTGGCCGGGTCAAGATCATCCACGAGGCGATACTCGCCTTGGGCGGTGATTCGCCTTTCGGTATGTGGATCGAACGACTCGATGGGATGGAGGAACCAATCCGGCAGCTCACCCGCATGGACGTCACCGGGTTCGTGGAGCAGGGGAGAGACGCGCTTCGGGCACATCGCACACAGGTCGATCCGGACGGTTTCTGGTTTGCAGCTCCTACGGATGTCGTTGAATCCGTGTATCCATGGGAGGACTTCGAGCTGCTTCACTCGGCAGTCGGATGGCATGAAGGAGAGACGGATCTCTTTGCCGGTATCGAGTAGGCGGCCGATCAGACCCCGGTGTCTGCTGGAATGGGACCGTGGCTGATTCGATAGTGGAGTTCAAGGAGGCACTGGCGAGGGTGCCGGTGGTGCTGTTGGATGGTGACGACGCGCGAGTGCTCCGCGACGCGAACACTTCAATCGGTGTGCTGGAGAACCTTGTGATGGTTCCGAGATCCGTTGTGCTCGTTGGAAGCACTGGTGTGGGGAAGTCGCATCTGATCAACACGTTGGTTGGGAGTGACGTGTCGGTTGTCGGATTGCTCAGGCCGACAACCCGATCGATCGTTGCAGCGGGATCTGCAGGACCGGTACCGATCCACCACGAGATGGAGTACGTCCTGGCTCCGGATGCCCCCGAGGGAGTGGTGTTCGTCGACACGCCGCCGTGGGAAGCAGATGCCGAGGCGATTCGTTCGGCGCTCAAGACTGCGGATCTAGCGGTTCTCGTTGTGTCGCCCAATCGGTACGGCGACGCCTCCACTGATCAGCTCTGGAAAGCGATGGCATCCGGCATCGACAGGTTGCTGGTGATGAACAGAATCGGGGGGACCGACCGAGACAGGGCCGCACTGATCGCTGCCGCAATGGAGCGGTTCGACGTACCTGAGGTGATGACAGTGGACGAGGGAGGCTCGTCGGCTGCGTTCGTGGAACGTGTGCTCGGCGCTGTCGCGTCGGCCGATCCTCGCGACGAACGAGCGTACATAGCGTTATCAACCGTCACGAACGCCGGACGACATCTGGCGGCAGCGATCACATCGTCGGCAGCTGCTATCGGCGGCCTTGCCGATGCTGTCAGCCAAACCATTGCAAGGGGTCCGAAGGACGAAGGGCTCTCTGTATTCGATAGCTGGTTGGCGACGCAGCAAGAACTCCTCGATGAGGCACGTCGTTCCGTAGACCTGCTCGATCGATCGATCGTGGAAGTGGCCGGCGGAGACCTTGCGCAACGAGTCATGCGGTCTCTCGGACGATGGGACCAATCGACCATGGACACCGAGCTTGTGGTGTGGCGCGATTCCGCTTCTGACCGCTTCAGGTCTGATGCACGGATCCGCTGGAGGCGATCACAGACCGAACACCTCCTCGACAACGTTGCATGGAAGATCGGTGTGAACCCCACTGTTGAAGTTCCCAAGAGGGTCCGACGGATCATGGGGTCCAGACTCGATGCGGCAGTTGAAGATCTCAACAGTGAGCTGGCCAGGATCATGCATCGGCCGGCGTCGTTGAGGCGTATCGAATGGCAGACAGTGGTCGAGGAACTCGGCGCGTACGCTCCTGGTGAGCTCTTCTCTGCAACGGAAGGCTTGGTTGCGACGTGAGCGATCTCGAAGCCCTGGTCGACCTTGCCGATTTAGCGGTCGCGCGAAGTGAAGGCGTGATTGATCCACTCTCGCGGGACGAGCTGGCCGAGATCGTCCGGCGAACCCGGAGGAGGCTCGGATTCCTTGGTGAGGTCCTCGTTGTTGCGTTTGCGGGTGGAACCGGATCAGGGAAATCCTCGGTGGTCAATGCACTGGTGGGCGAGGACGTCGCTGAGGTCGGGGTTCTACGCCCCACGACTGACAACGCCCTGGCCGTGATTCCACAGAAGTCCAAGGAGACATACGGTCGGCTGCTCAGTGATCTTGGCGTGTCGGAGAAGGTGTCCGTTGCCACGTTGAAGGCATCACTGCTCGTGGACCTCCCTGACTTCGACAGCACGCAGGAGGCGCATCGCAGAATTGTCGAGGATGTTCTTCCTCTCGTCGATGCGGTCGTATGGGTGTTCGATCCAGAGAAGTACGCCGACCAGACCATTCACGCCGACTTCCTTGCCGGTCTCGTTCCGTATCAGGAACAGTTCGTGTTTGTCCTGAACCAAGTCGATCGTCTGGGTGATGCTCACCGGATCGTCGCTGATGATCTTGTGCGACTACTCGGCGTCGACGGCTTCGACGAGCCGAGAGTTGTCTCGACATGTGCAGCACAACCCGGTGTCGATGTGGACGAGTTGGTATCGGTCCTCACAGGCCGCCTCAGTCTCAAGCGCACCGCTGTGCAGAAGCTGGCCACGGACCTTCGCCTCGCGGCGAATCGAGGTTGGCAGGAGTCCGTTGCTGCGATCGAAGCGGAATCCGGGGAGGAGCGACGCTACGAAGTCGGGTTTTCGGCCGCGACCTTCGTATCTTTGGGTGTGCAGGCATTCGACGTGCTGTACGCATCTCAGGAGGACCAAGCGTGATCGATGACATCGGTGGGAAGCTGGACGAGATATTTGGCGGTATCGGTGCTGAATTGATCAGTACCGTCGCCGTGATTCTCGTAGCGGTTGTCGTTATCTGGTTCACCAAGCGGGCAATCCAACGCTGGTCTCACAGGGTGAACAGGAGATACGTCGGCTCCGATGACCATGCGGATCGTGAGCGGGGGCAACGTCTCGTCACCCTCACCGCCGTGATGCTCATGGTCGTACGGATGATTGTCTGGATGGTGGTTGTCCTGACAACGATGGGAATCTGGGGAATTCCGATGACGCCGCTCATTGCTGTGGCAACGACGATTGGCGTTGCCATCGGATTCGGCGCGCAGGACCTTGTGAAGGACATCATCGGGGGCTTCTTCATCCTCGTTGAGGACCAGTTCGGCATCGGTGATGTCGTCTCCATCAGCGGCGTTTCGGGCACCGTTGAAGCCATCAAGCTGCGAACCACCGTTCTGCGCGACATCCATGGGAATGAGCACCACGTTCCGAACGGACACATCACGGTCACCTCCAACATGACACCTGATGTTGCGAAGCTTGTCGCTGACGTTGCCGTGTCGTATGGCACCGATGTTGATCGGGCGATAGAGGTGATCCTGGATGAGGCGACGACGATGGCCCACGATCCGGATTGGTTGGGTGTATTCCTCGGCGCACCGGAGATGTTGGGAGTCAACAGCCTTGGCGAATCCTCAGTCGAGATCCGGGTTCAGGCGACCGTCATCACCGAGGAGCGTTGGACCGTGAAACGCGAGTTCAACCGGCGGATCAAGAATCGTCTCGACGCGGAGGGAATCGAGATTCCGTTCAACTACCTCAGCGTTGTACTTCAGAACGACGACGAGTGATTCGCCGGTCTGAGAATGCGGATCGCATTCTCAGCGGGTGTGATCTCCAGATAGGTCGCAAGTCCGAGCAACTCTCCATCAGCGTGGAATGCCGTCGCTGGTTCTGCCTCGATCGTCAGTGATTCGTATTCCGTCCACAGCCGGATGCCCGTGGCGTCGCGGTGCTTTCGTCCGAGTGCAGCCCGGGTGAAGATCTCTGATGAACGCAGCACTCCGAGACTGCTGGCTGCGAGCGTCGCGACTCCGTCCACTCGGTCATTGGTGAGATGGAGCGGGACTCTTCCGAAGTAGGTATAGGGGTGATGTACCTGCGTGAGCGCAACGACGCCGTCGAATCGTTCCTCATCGCATGTCAGGCGAAGATGCGGTTTGTGGGTGCGCCACGTTGAGAGCAGTCGACCAACGGCCGTTCGTGCGTAGTGCACTCCTCCGAAGCGCAGCTTTGCGTAGGGACGCGTCTCGGCAATGGACACGACATCGGCGTCGAATCCGACGCCCAGAGAGAACGTGGCGTACCGGGTCCTGTCACCCGAGTCAGTCTCCGCCTTGACCTTCACCATGCGCGTTGGAGTGGGGATGAGGCCCGAGGCCGCAACGGCTGCCGGAAGCGGCTTCTGCGGAACGCCGAGAATCCGGGCCAGCACGTTCGTCGTGCCTGCGGGAATCAAGCCGAGTGCCGTGTCAGTTTCAACGAGAGAATTCGCTACGTGGTGGGCGACCCCGTCGCCGCCCATGGCGAAGACGACGTCGACGCCCCGGTCCGCTGCGTCCCTGGAAAGCTCGGATGTATCGAGCGGAGAGACAGGCCATTCGGTGGTCAGGTCGTAATCCTTCGAGAGCACGGAAACTACCTGTCTGAACAATCCGCCCGTGAACTGGGATGCGGAAGGATTTGAGATCAGGACGGCGGTGGGCACCAACGAAGGGTAACGACGAACGACAGACGATGATCGACGAACGAAGGCGTCAGCTGGCGAGGAGCTTCTCGACCTGGACGCGCAGATCGATGGGTCGGAACGGTTTCGTCATGAAGGCATCCGCTCCACCCTTGGCGGCACGATCTGCCATCTCCGGTTGCGCGTGAGCTGTGAGTACCAGAACCTTGACGTCGGCCGACTTCGGCTTCTCCCTGAGTTGGCCGAGTACTTCCCATCCATCAAGGCCGGGCAGGCCGATATCGAGCACCACGACATGCGGCCCCGTTGACTCGATCTTCTCCAAGCCGGTGATGCCGTCAACGGCGCTGGACACATCGGCATCGAGCACGCGCAGACACACCTCGATCAATCGTCTGACCGACGGTGAGTCCTCAATTACCAGTACTCGTTTGTCCACACGTCCTCATCGGCCACCTTGCGCAACACCTTCAGGGATTCCGCTGCGCAGAACGTGCCTGGCTTTCGGCTCTTCACTCCTGATTCTCGACTGCTGACTCCGCCACTGTGCATACCCTTGGAGCAGACACTTCGACACAGGGAGAACCAGTGCTGACTCCATACCACTCCGAGCCCTACACAGACTTTGCTCAGCCCGCGGCAAAGGATGCCTACGAGGCTGCGCTGGCGTCGGTGACCTCCATGATTGGAGAGCGATCGATGCTCGTGATCGGGGGAGAGCGAATCGACACAAAGGCTTCGATCGATTCCGTGAACCCATCCAATCCGGGTCAGGTTGTCGGTTCATCAGCGTCTGCAGGTACCGAGCATGTCGAGGCAGCGATCGATGCTGCCTGGGATGCATTCCCCGCATGGTCGTCTCGCACCGCCGAGGAGCGAGCCGGCATGATCCACCGCGTGGGAGACATCATTGCCGAGCGTCGTTACGAGTTCGCTGCGTGGCAGACACTGGAAGCAGGGAAGAACTGGGCCGAGGCCGAAGCCGATGTCGCCGAGGCGATCGACTTCTGTCGCTACTACGCCCATCAGGCGCTACGGATGTCTGAACCGATACCGGTGGAGGAGTATCCGGGTGAGCGCAACGAGTCCTGGCTCCAAGCGATCGGCGCCGGTGTCGTGATTCCTCCGTGGAACTTCCCCCTCGCGATCCTTGTCGGGATGACTGTCGGGCCTGTTGCGGCGGGGAACACTGTCATTGTCAAGCCAGCATCCAACACACCCTTGATCGGTTGGGGATTCATCAAGGTGCTCGAGGAAGCCGGTCTTCCCCCGGGTGTTGTCAACTTCCTTCCGGGCTCCGGTGGAAAGATCGGCGACGCCCTCGTGGATCATCCACGAACAAGATTCATCAACTTCACCGGATCCATGGAAGTCGGACTCCGGATCGCGGAGCGTTCGGCCAAGGTCAACGACGGACAGAAATGGCTGAAGCGTTCATACATGGAGATGGGCGGCAAGGACGCCCTCATTGTTGACGACACGGCCGATCTCGACGCCGCAGCCATCGACGTGGTTCGGTCGGCATTCGGGTTCCAGGGCCAGAAATGCTCGGCTTGCAGCAGACTCATCGTGTTCGCTTCGGTACACGATGAGCTGCTCGACAAGGTCATCGAGCACGCATCGACATTGAGTGTGGGTCCACCGTCGGAGAACCATCCGATGGGCCCGGTCATCTCGGCCGCGCAGCATCGGGCGATTCTCGAGGAGATCGAGTCCGGCAAGGAGGAGGCAACGCTCGTAATGGGCGGGGCTGCCATTGAGCGTGACGGCGGGTACTACATCGAACCGACCATCTTCGATGGTGTGTCGCCTGAGCACCGCCTCGCCCAGCATGAGATATTCGGACCTGTGCTCTCGGTCATCACTGTCAACGACTTCGATGAGGCCCTTGAGGTTGCCAACGGAACCCTGTTCGGATTGACCGGTGGCGTGCATTCTCAGGATGCGTCGCGACTCGAGCGCGCGAAGCGGGAATTCCACGCAGGGAACCTCTACCTGAACAGGAAGATCACCGGAGCGCTTGTTGGAATCCAGCCGTTCGGCGGGTTCAACATGTCAGGGAGCAACGCAAAGGCAGGCGGACCTGACTACCTGCGGCTCTTCATGGAGATGAAGAGCGTCGCAACGAAGTTGTAGACGACGAACGACAGGCGCTAGGCGCCCGAGTAGGCGTAGTGGATGACCGCGTTGCCGAGGGTGTCCGAGAGGATGACCGTGTCGCCACCGTTCGACCATATGGCAGTGTCGCTGCACCAGTGAATCGCGCCAGGTGGCCCGTCCGAACAACCGGTCACGACGGTGACGGATTCACCCGGAGATAGAACGAGATCCGGGGGCAGGGTGAAGCGATTCGAGGAACTCTCATCGCGCAGTACCCAACCTGACAGCCGCACACGACCGTAGCCCTCGTTGACGATCGTGACGTACTCCTCGTCAAGGTGCTCGTTGTCAGGGCCTGAGGGGTCGAACTGGATCTCCGTCACGCGGATGACGGGTCGATCAGCCTGCGATCCCTCTGCGTCGCCGCACACCAGCGTGCCCCACATGCCAGAACCCGAATGGAATGCCGATGCCTCGAGCGCTTTGAAATTCTCCTCATACTCGTGGCCGTTGGTCATCCCGAGCGCATGACCAGATGCGACCAGATCTGCATTCACGAATTCCGTTCCCGAAGGCTCTTCGAGGAAGATGTACCGCAGGATCCTCCCGAATTGGTCGGTGTCCTCTTCCCCCTGCACGAGCAGCAACTCGTGGTCGGAGATCATCCTCGCCAGGTACGCCCGTGCTTCGGGTCCCCAGCACTCGTCGCGTTCGGGGGCGTTGATGCCGAGAAGGCGTACATCGTGTGGAGTTCCGTCGATCCGAACAGTGACGGTGTCGCCGTCTATGACCTCCACCACAGTTCCGAAGATCTGTTCCTCTGGTGGCGGCAGAGTCGGTTGTGTTGTGGACGCGACACTGTCGTCGAGAACGGTCGTGGTCGTTGTGGATGGGTCGAAAGCGTCAGGTGTCGGCCTTGTGTTGCACGCGGACGCGACGAAAGTCAAGACGATTGCGGAGATGATGATCCCCCGACCCACAACGCTGTGCCTCATGGGTGCAACGGTACCGCGCTTGGAAGCAAATGTATGGAGCGGATAGAGTGGCTCGATCTTCGACCCCTGAGAGGTAATCACCGTGAACCCATTCGACCTGACCGGCAAGACAGCAGTGGTGACAGGCGGCAACAACGGAATCGGACTGGGAATGGCGGAAGGCCTGGCCAGAGCGGGTGCTTCCATAGCCATTTGGGGGAGGAACATCGAACGCAACGCCGCCGCGGTTGAAACGCTACGGGCATACGGCGGCGTGGCCCATGCCTTCGACGTCGATGTGTCCTCTGAGGAGGCGGTTGTCGACGCGTTCGCCGGTTCTGTGGAGGCTCTCGGTCATGTCGATTCTGTGTTTGCAAATGCCGGTGTGGGAGCGCTCGCAACGCCGTTCGACAAGATGACAACCGAGGAGTGGCGTCACATATTCGCTGTGAACGTGGAGGGTGTCTTCTGGACGTTCAGGGAGGCCGTGAACCACATGAAGCAACGAGGCGCCGGTTCACTCGTGGTGACATCCTCAGTCTCTGCAGACATGGGTTTTCCGCGAGGCCAGCACTACGCGGCTACCAAGGCGGGAGTGCGGGCACTCATCCAAGGGCTTGCGGTCGAGTACGGCCGCTACGGCATCCGAGCGAACGCCGTGGCCCCCGGCTGGGTCGTAACGGGGATGACAGACGGATTCATCGAAGGCGACCGTTTCGAATCGAATGTGAAGCCGCGCATCCCCCTGGGTCGATGGGGGACACCCGAGGACTTCGCAGGGGTTGC
>JBDLJV010000086.1:0-8715 GCA_039714175.1 Actinomycetota bacterium | reverse complement strand
TTCTACAACGAGAAGCTCGACATCTACGTCGACGGCGTCCTCGAGGACAAACCGGAGACCAAGTTCAGCTGACCTGTAATCCAGCCGGAACAGCGAGGAGGGCAGCCATCTGGCTGCCCTCCTTCGCATCGACTGTCCGGGCTACTTGCCTGAACCCTTCCCTTGTTCCTTCAGGATGTACAGACCGCCGTTACGGTCCGATCCGTAGATCCAAGGCTCGTCTGGAACCTTGTAGATACCCCAGAAGTCGTTGGATTCACCGCCGTTCGTGGAATCGTCCAGGAACCTGGCGGTCTCGACCGGGTTGTACGGGTCGCTGATGTCGAGCACCACAATCCCATCCGTGTACCACGAGATGTAGGCCTTGACCTTGTCATCCACCGTCTCCACGATCACGTTGTGCGCCGAGTACGTACCGGCGGAATCGCAGCTTGGATCATTCGGATTCGCGCTACACACCGTGTTGAACGTCGCTGCAAGAACCGGGTTCGCCGGATCCGAATAGTCCCAGACCCTGAATCCACTCCATCCGTTGGGCACAGCGGCCGCCGTCACGTCCTCTCCACCATCGCCGATCACGAGATCTCCGACGGTGGCGACGCCGGCAATCAACAAGCCGGTCGAGTGTCCGACGAACACGCCGGGAATGTCGCGAGAGTCGCCGCCCATCGAAACGAGGGCGTCACCCCTGGCGGCGTCGTTGAACACGACCATCCCGGTATACCCGGCGTTGATCGCATTCGTCGCCTTCTCATCGAATCGACAGGCACCCCGTTGGATCAGCGCTATACCGATACCCGCGGGAACAGGATCGCTACTGCCACAGGCGAGTCCAACGTAGGTCGTCGGACCGGTCATCTCGCCGCCAGGTAGTGAAACGATCGGGGTCGTGAACGAGCCCTCAGCCGATGGATAATCGCCGGCAGCCGGGCCGCTGTCGATCGTGAAGATGGACTCGAATGGGGAGAAGTCCTCTTCGCCCTCGATGACGATCGTGCCGTCCTCGCTCGGCCACACGGCGTGGCTGTTGACTTCGCCGTCCTCACTGGTCGGGTCGATTGCAACCGATACGAGGCTCGGATCGGTTGGATCGCTGATGTCCAACAGGATCAGCCCGGCATCCCAGTTGGCCAAGTAGGCCTGGGAACCGTCCGATGTGATCGTGATGTCGTGGAGGAATCGGTTCTGTGAAGCCCCGAATCCGCTGAACAGGTATGCGTCGGCAGGCAGGATGACTCCGCCGAAGTCGGTCGTCGTCGCAAAGTCGACATCTGGGAACAACAACGACTCTGCACCCCAGAAACCGACCAGTGAAGGACTCGATGGATCTGTGATGTCGAAGATCTGGAAGTTCCCGAACTCGGATTCGACGACAACGCCCACATAGTCCTTGTCTTCCTGCGTGAACAGGAACAGGTTGTGGACACCGAAGTCGACAAAGCCGAGACCGTCGCGCAACAGTGCATTGACATCGTCCGTCTGCACGCTGGCAAGCGCCACAGGATTGGCCGGATCGTCGACGTTGTAGATCTCGAAGCCGCCCGGGCCACCGCCACACGACTCATTGGAGTGCACGAGGATGTCACCAGAGTTCATCGTGGCAGCCTTGACATCGTTCGCCCTGCTTCCGGTCGGTGACGGAATGACCGTCACAAAGTCCGTCTTGTTCGGGTTCGAAACATCCCAAACCCAGACACCGGCATCAGGGTCACCACCACACGGGTTGCTGAAAGTCCCCGTGTAGGCGTACCCGCCGAGTGCCCATACATCGGTCGTGGAACCAGCATCGAAACGTTCGCCGCGTCCACGCAAATCGACATTCTTTGTCACCTTTGCCGACGGGCCATCGCTCACGATGCCGCTCACAGATGCATCGTGGCTCATCAACGGTGCGCTCGGATCACGATTGAGCACTTGCAGTTCGTGCTCCGTCGACGCGTCACCTGGATCATCCGTCACAGGATCATCCGGTCCCGCAGATACGGCCGGGGCCATGACCCCTACCATCAACATTGCGACCGCGATCAGCGACCACGCTGGCCAGCGTCTCTTCTTCTTAAGCATTGCTGCTCCTTCCCTTGAAGAGTGGCGCGGGTCCGTCCCACCACACTCACGTGTGTAAAACCTACTTATCAACAGCCCTGCGGATAAGCCAGCTTTTCCCCACTATCGGGTACCCGACACTCTGCCTTCCGTTGTGTCCGCTACACCAGGAGTGGCCGCGTCGGCTCTCAGGTAGACTCACCCCCGATAGCAGTCCAATGAAAGGACCACTCGTGGCCACGTTCCTCAGCGAAGAACACTTCACCGCCGCGCACGAAGCGCTCAACTCGGATCCGGGATTCCAGAATGCCATCGCAAACGTCGATCTTTCGGTGCAATTCGACGTATCCGATGGACCCGGTGGTGAAGTGACCTACTACCTCAACATCGCCGACGGAGCGGCAGAGACGAACCTCGGACCCCTCGAAGGAGCTGATGTCACCGTCTCGTCCGACCACGCAACGTCCCAAGCCATCTCCAAAGGTGAACTCAACGTTCAGATGGCGTTCATGACCGGCAAGATCAAGGTCGGCGGCAACATGGCCAAGATCATGATGCACCAGGGTGTCCTGAATGAGTACGCACGCGTGCTGTCCGGCCTGGATATCGACTACTAGTCAGGTTTCAGGCGTCAGGAAGAAGTTAAGAGGGCCCCGCTACTGCGGGGCCCTCTTTCTTGTCGTACTACGTACTACGTATTACGTACTACATCTCGTCAGCCGGGCTTGACGGAATCCTTGAAGGACTTGCCGGCCTTGAACGCCGGCACACGAGTCGCCGCCACCTGGATCTCGGCACCTGTCTGTGGGTTACGAGCAGTGCGTGCTGCACGATCCCGTCCCTCGAACGTACCGAAACCCGTGATTGCGACCTTGCCTGAGGCGACAACGCCAGCAACAATCGCATCGAGCGTCTCGTTGACCATCTTCTCAGCCAGCGCCTTCGACTCACCGGTGTTGCGAGCCACAGCCTCGATCAATTCGCCCTTGTTCATTGGTAAACCTCCTCTGCCCACGACGTTCGTGGGTCGAATAACAAGGGTGTAACTATACCCAGAGCCCGCTGTTGCACCAACAAGAAAGCCCTACGGACTGCCGCAGGACCGGAAAATGGGTAGAGTATCTGCGAACTCGGAGGCACCGACTTGAAGAAGAACTGGACGAAGATCGCCCTCGCTCTCGGGCCAGCGATCATGATCGCGTCGATCACTTGGGAGTACGCTCGGACGAACTCCGCCTACAACTACCTGATCAAGCCGTGGTCGATGCGTGGCTACGAAACGACCCACGGCTGGATCATCGTCGTACTCGGCGTCCTCCTGCTACTGGGCGGCCTCTTCACGTCGATGGAACGCTCCATGCAGCCTCGCTATTCGGCAGCCATCGTTGGGTACATCGTTCTCGCTGTCACGGTGTTCACCGCAGTATTCGCCAAGGACACGACGACCATCACGCTGAGCACCGTATCGAACATCATGCTCTCCCTGCTGCTGGCAGCAGCCACCTCCCTGGCACTACGAAGCTTCTTCGGAGAGACCGTCAAATGGCTCAATCGTGCTCTGGTCACATTCATTCCCCTGTTCCTCGTGCTCTTCCTTCTCTTCGGCGCGACGATCGCAGGGGATCCTGTGGACGTTCCCACATGGCTGCTCGTCTTCGTCGTCTTCGCCGCTCTCGGTGCGCTCTCACTCACGATCCGCCCGATAGACATGGGTGCCAACCGCATGATGATCATTGCATCGGTCGTTGGCTGGTTCGTCGTGACGCTCTCGGCCGGCGCCATCCGTCAGTCACTGATCAATCTCCAATTGGCTACTGACCAGGGCAACGGCGTCGTCGGGGTTGCCGCCCAGTACAAGGACACCCAGGCTGCTGGAGGTTGGTGGCTCGCAGGTTTCGGAACCTTCGTCATGTTCATCGGAGCCGTCAGCCTCTGGGCAAAGCGCCGTGACATCGTTGCAGCGATCGCCCGAGCCAAGAAGCAGCGTGCCGCAGCCGAGAAATCGGCCAAGGAGATCGCCGACGCCGCCGAGGCATATGCCCGGGAGCATGAAGGAGCGTCAGCGAGCTGACGCTCCCGACATCGGACGTCCGACATCCGATAGACGACACGCGACATACGTAGTACGACAGAGTGGGCCCCGGCTTAGCCGGGGCCCACTCGTTTCTGATCTGACGCCTGACGCCTGATACCTGATACCTCTCTACAGATCAATCTCTTCCAGGTCGGCAACCTTCTCAGCGACTGCCACTGCGGCTTCTGCCAGTGCGGTCTTCTCGCTGTCCGTCAGTTCGACCTCGGCGACGCCGTTCACGCCGTTCTTGCCAAGCTTGGCGAGAACACCGAGATACACATCGTTGATGCCGTACTGGCCCTCCATCCAGGCACAGACGGGCATGACCTCATCGCTGTCTTCAATGATCGCCTTGACCATCGATGCTGCGGCGGCCGATGGCGCGTAGTACGCCGAGCCGGTCTTGAGGTAGGCAACGATCTCGGCGCCACCCTTCCGGGTGCGGTCGACGAGCTCGTCGACTGTGTCAGCGTCAAGTGCCTCAGCGAGCGGGGTATCACCGATCTTGCACAGCGAAGGCACGGGAACCATCGTTGGCCCGTGCGACCCGAGCGTGACGGCCTCCACGTCGAGGATGTCGACATCGGCGGCCTCTGAGATGAAGTGTGAGAACCGTGCGCTGTCAAGCATGCCGGCCTGCCCGAGAACCCGGTTCTTGGGGAATCCCGAGACCTCAGCGGCGAGCGTCGTCATCTGGTCGAGCGGGTTCGTCACGACGATGATCACTGCGTTCGGTGAGTACTTGACGATCTCACTGGTGACCGCCTTGACGATCCCGGCATTTACCCCGAGCAGATCCATGCGGCTCATGCCGGGCTTGCGCGGCAGTCCTGCGGTGATCACGACGACATCGGAATCGGCGGTGTCGGCGTAGTCGTTCGTGCCGACGACCTTTGTGCGGTATCCAAGCACTGGACGGGACTGGTTCATGTCCAGGGCAAGGCCCTGGGGAAGTCCTTCGACGATGTCGGTCATCACAACCTCGTCAACGATGTCCCATTCGGCGATCCGCTGGGCGGTGGTGGAGCCGTATTTGCCGGCTCCTACAACGGTTACTTTGCTCATGAGCTCTCCTTGGAGTTCGGAAGCTAACAGGCCAAGGATACCCCTCTGGGGTATTGGCGAATCAGAGAGCTAAGAGTCAATAAACCAGAATCGAGAGAGGGTCCGGGTACTGCCCGGACCCTCTCTGTCGTACTACGTACTACGTATTACGTACTACGTGACAGGACGTAGACCCTGCCTACATCCTGTCACAGACCGCCTGGCCGAAGGTTGAGCAGGCAACCTCAGTGGCTCCATCCATGAGACGAGCGAAGTCGTAGGTGACGATCTTGTCACCGATCGCCGCCTCCATGCCCTTGACGATCAGGTCGGCCACCTCATCCCAGCCGAGGTAGCGGAACATCATCTCGCCGGACAGGATCACGGAACCAGGATTCACCTTGTCCATACCCGTGTACTTCGGCGCGGTTCCATGTGTCGCCTCGAAGATCGCGTAGCCGTTCTCGTAGTTGATGTTTCCACCCGGGGCGATGCCGATGCCACCGACCTGTGCAGCAAGAGCGTCAGACATGTAGTCGCCGTTGAGGTTCATCGTTGCGATGACGTCATATTCGGCCGGCCGGGTCAGGATCTGCTGAAGGAAAGCGTCAGCGATGACATCCTGCACCAGCAGCTTGTCCCCCGCATCTCCGTTGCTGTCTTCCCAGCTCACGGCGACGTCGGAGAACTCCTCCTTGACGAGCTCGTAGCCCCACTCGCGGAAAGCACCCTCGGTGTACTTCATGATGTTGCCCTTGTGGACAAGGGTCACGGAACGGCGCCCCTGATCAAGTGCGTACTGGATTGCAGCACGAGCAAGACGCTTCGTGCCGGTCTCGGAGATCGGCTTGATGCCAATGCCGGAATCCTTGCGGATCTCCCAGCCGTACTCCTCGTCGAGGAATGCGAGGAGCTTCTCGACGCCTTCGGTTCCAGCCTCGAGTTCCTTGCCTGCGTACACATCTTCCGTGTTCTCACGGAAGATCACCATGTCAACCGCGTCGGGATTCTTCACGGGAGACGGCACACCCTGGTACCAACGAACGGGTCGTAGGCAAACGTAGAGATCAAGGATCTGACGAAGAGCCACATTGAGGCTGCGGATCCCTCCGCCGACAGGCGTCGTGAGGGGACCCTTGATGCCAACGAGGTACTTGCGGAAGTTCTCGACGGTCTCGTCGGGCAGCCACTCACCGGTTTCGTTGAAGGCCTTCTCGCCTGCGAGGACCTCGAGCCACTCGATCTTGCGCTCCCCGCCGTATGCCTTTTCGACAGCCGTGTCAAAGACATTCTGAGCCGCTGCCCAAATGTCCGGGCCGATGCCGTCGCCTTCGATGAACGGGATGATCGGGTTAACGGGTACGTTGAGTCCACTCTCGGACTTGGTGATCGCTTCGGCCATTGCATGCTCCGTATCTGTGATGTTGTGTGCTTGTGCCTCGAGTGTCAGTCCATCGACGCGAGTCTCACCGTGTTGGTGAGCAGTGACGCACGTGTCATGGGTCCCACTCCCCCTGGCACCGGGGAGATGGCCGAAGCCACCTTTGAAACCTCGTCGAATGCTACGTCGCCGACGAGGCCATCGTCGGTCCGGTTGGTTCCCACATCGATGACCACTGCTCCCGGCTTCACATACTCCTCCGTGAACATCAACGGACGGCCCACTGCCGTGACGAGAATGTCAGCGGTACGGCACACGCCTGCCAGATCGGGCGTTCGTGAGTGGGCCATGACGACGGTTGCGTCTCTGCCCTTGGTCCCCAACATGAGGCCCATCGGTCGCCCAACGAGGAACGAGCGGCCAACAACAACAGCCGTCTTCCCAGCGGTCTCGATGTTGTAGTGGTCGAGCATCGTCATGATGCCCGAGGGCGTCGCCGGCAGAGGCCCCGGCTGGCCGAGGAGAAGCCGACCGAGGTTGAAGGGGTGGAGCCCATCCGCGTCCTTCGTGGGGAGAACACGCTCGACCGCTGCTTCACCGTCCAAGCCGTCAGGGAGCGGCAACTGGACGATCATCCCGGTCACATCATCACGACTGTTGAGATCATCAATCGCCGCAAAGACTTCAGCCTGTGTGGCCGTCTCCGGCAGCTTCACATCGATCGACTTGATACCGACCGACTCAGCATCCTTGTGCTTGTAGTTCACGTAGACGTGA
This sequence comes from Actinomycetota bacterium, assembly GCA_039714175.1. Taxonomy (GTDB): domain Bacteria; phylum Actinomycetota; class Acidimicrobiia; order Spongiisociales; family UBA5794; genus B3-G11. Next base: position 1,396 of record JBDLJV010000086.1, on the reverse strand, counting down.
CTTGCCGGATCGTCCCCGACAAGCAACGTCGCCAGTCCAACTTCCACACCGGATTGCCCAAGAGCAGCAACCTGCCCGCGCACCTGATCCTTGACTGCGGTCGCGACCGCCTTACCTGAAATGATTTGAGCGCTCAATGTCTGAAATGCCTCTCTCCTGTGAACACCAGAGCAACATCATGCTCGGTGGCAGATTCGATTACTTCGTCGTCACGCATTGACCCACCGGGCTCGACGATCGCTGTTACGCCTGCAGCTGCAAGAGCGTCGGGGCCGTCACGGAACGGGAAGAACGCATCCGAGGCACATACTGCGCCCTTGACACGGTCACCGGCCTTGGCCAGCGCTCGTTCGGCTGCCCCCACTCGCGACTGGTCTCCCGCACCCACACCAATCGCTGCACCGTTCTTCACGAGCACGATGGCGTTCGACTTGGTGTGGCCTGCGACGATCCACGCCATTTCCAGATCTCTGCGCTCCTGTTGCGAAGGCTCCCTCGTCTTGTTCTCCCAGCTTTCGGTGCCCGCGCCAACCTGATCTGCGACCTGAACCAGGAATCCGTCATCAATCGCCCGCATGTCGAGGTTGAAATCTGAAGGCTCCGGAGCGACAAGGACGCGAAGGTTCTTCTTCTGAGCGAACACTGCCTTGGCCTCGTCGGTGATCGACCGCGTAATGACGATCTCAACAAAGTACTGTGCAATCGCTCGCGCCGTGGCTCCGTCGAGTTCTCCGTTGCATGCAATGACGCCGCCGAAAGCCGAGATCGGGTCGCACTCCCACGCCTTGGCAAACGCCTCTTCGAGGGTCTCCCCAAGAGCGGCACCACACGCGTTCATGTGCTTGAGGATCGCAACCGATGTGTCGGGCAGATCGCTGGCGAGCTTCCAAGCTGCATCAGCGTCTGCGTAGTTGTTGAACGACATCTCCTTGCCCTGGAGCTGGGTCGCCCTCGCCCACCAACCAGTCGTGCCGGCCTCTGCATAGAGAGCTGCTGGCTGGTGCGGGTTCTCCCCGTAGCGCAGCGAGGTCTTGACTTCCAGTGGAAGCACCAGCTTGTCCTGGCCATCGGTGCCGTACATCCAGTTCGTGATGGCGGCGTCGTACCGGGCCGTGCGGAAGAAAGCTTCCCGAGCGAGTTCGTTACGGAACTCGGCTGTCGTTCCTCCGCTCTCGACAGCGGCCAGCACGTCGTCGTACCGCTCCGGTGAGACGACCACGGCAACCCACTCGCTGTTCTTGGCCGCGGCACGGATGAGCGTCGGACCGCCGATGTCAATGTTCTCGATTGCCGTCGGACGGTCAGCGCCTCCAGCGATGGTCGACTCGAACGGATACAGGTTCACCACGACGAGCTGGAAGGTGTCGATTCCGAACTCACCGAGGACCTGCCTGTG
>JBDLJV010000085.1:0-8826 GCA_039714175.1 Actinomycetota bacterium | reverse complement strand
GAGGATCCCGACGCACTCGAGGAGTTCCTGATGCGCGTCAACGACGAATGGTCGCCCGCATCGATCGTCATCACCGAGAACGGCGCGTCATTCGGCGATGGTCCCGGCGCCGATGGAGCCGTCCACGATCAGAGGCGCATCGACTATCTCAACACGCACATCGTCGCCACCATGAACGCCAGGAACCGCGGCGCACCGGTCGACGGGTACTTCGCATGGTCGTTCCTCGACAACCTCGAATGGCGTGCCGGATACTCCCAACGTTTCGGACTCGTCTGGGTAGACCACACAACGCAGGAGCGGATTCTCAAGGATTCGGCATACTGGTACCGGGACCGGATCGCCGAGGATTCCTCTGGTTGATTGGTGGACGAGGTTGGTAACCTTCCGGTTCCCGAATGGGCCTATAGCTCAGCCTGGTTAGAGCGCATCCCTGATAAGGATGAGGTCCCTGGTTCAAATCCAGGTAGGCCCACGGAGAAGGGCTGTCAACTCCGTTGGCAGCCCTTCTGACCGCTCACTTCGTTCGCTACCAGACAACAGACCGCTCGCACCGGCTCGCTGTCAGACACCAGGCACCAACAGAGAGCCCTCCCGGTACTGGATTCTGAGATCTCTCGCCAGCCAGTATCCCTCATCTGAGTTCCGCTGCGAGCTTGCTCCGATCTGCGCCCTTGCCAGAACCCAACATTGCGCTGTGTATCCTGACGACCCAAACCGTCGATCGATGGGAGATGACTGTGCTTCAAGGCTACGCGGGGAAGATCCTGCACGTTGATCTCACTTCTGGCTCCCTCAGCATCGAAGAACCACCCGAGGAGCTCTACCGCACCTACATGGGTGGCAGTGCGTTGGGGCTCTACTACCTCCTCAAGAACACACCGGCGGGAGCGGATCCCTACGGCCCCGAGAACACGCTCGCATTCATGCTCGCAGGCATCACCGGGGCGCCGATCGCAGGGCAGAGCCGCGCAACCGTGGTTGCGAAGTCACCGATAACCGGCGGGGTCGGAGACAGTCAAGCAGGCGGCTTCTGGCCAGCAGAACTCAAATTCGCTGGCTTCGACGGCATCGTGATCCGCGGCATCTCACCGAAGCCGGTGTACCTGTGGATCAACCAGGGCGAAGCCGAACTACGGGACGCCAGTCATCTGTGGGGCAAGACGACTCTCGAGGTCGACGAGATGCTCGCCGAGGAACTCGACGACAACCGGATTCAGGTCACGCAGATCGGTCCGTCGGGAGAGAAGATGGTTCGCTTCGCTGCCATCTTGAACATGGCCACGCGTGCGCACGGCCGCACCGGTATGGGTGCAGTGATGGGGAGCAAGAAGCTCAAAGCCATTGCTGTTCGTGGCGGCAAGAAGAAGCTGTCGATGGCCGACCCGGATCGCGTGCGCGAGATCATGAAACCTTCGATCGCGAACGTCCGTGAGGACGGCGACATCTGGGCCCTGGCGAAGTACGGAACGCTCAGCGTCCTCGAGGGCCAGAACGCCCGTGGAGGGCTACCCACACGGAACTACCGGAGCGGCTGGATGGGCCACGACCGAGCGGCAGCGATCGGTGGCGAAGCGCTCTTCAGCGACCTCTTGCGCGGTGCAGACGATGACGCCCAGCTCAAGCAGGGTCGCGATACATGCTTCTCGTGCGCCGTGCGCTGCAAGAGGGTTGTCGAGGCCGAGTGGCAGGAACGTGCCATCGATCCCAAGTATGGAGGTCCCGAGTACGAGACAACTTCCGTGTTCGGTTCGTACTGCGACATCGACGACATTCACGCGATCGCGTATGCGAACCAACTCTGCAACGAATATGGAGTCGACACGATCGCCGCTGGCGCGACGATGGCCTTCGCCATCGATTGCTTCGAGCAAGGTGTCATCACGATCGACGACACCGATGGGATCGAGCTGCGCTGGGGTGACGCAGACGCCATGATCGAGATGCTCAGAAAGACCCTCAATCGGGAAGGGCTCGGCGATGTGCTGGCCGAAGGATCGGCACGAGCAGCTGCCCGCATCGGGAACGGAGCCGAGGATCTTGCAGTGACGATCAAGGGAACGGAACTCCCAGCACACATGCCACAGGTGAAGCCATCGTTGGCGGTCGTGTACGCAGTGAACCCCTTCGGGGCAGATCACCAATCGAGTGAGCACGACGGGAGCATTACACGGGGAGCCATTGAGGGCTCTCCCGACAAGTACGGGAAGCGAATGGCTGACATCGGTTTCACAAACCCACTGGCTGCCGATGACTTCAGCGAAGCCAAGGTCGAATATGCCTTGAGAACGCAGTACGCCATATCTGCGCTCGACAGCGCAGATGCATGCCAGTTCGTCTTCGGACCGGGGTGGCAGCTGCTCGGCATGGAGGAACTCGCTGGCGTGATCAGCGCGGTTCAGGGTGAGGAGGTCACCATTGCGGATTTGCTCACCCTGGGTGCTCGACGCCTCAACATGCTGCGTGCCTTCAATGCCAGGGAGGGGATCACGCGCGAACGAGACACGCTTCCCAAGCGGCTATTCGAACCACTCGAAGGCGGTCCCACCGATGGCAAGGCGATCGACCGGGACGAGTTCGAGGCTGCGCTCGATACCTACTACGAGAAGGCTGGTTGGGATCCAGTGACGGGGAATCCGACAGCGGACACCCTCGACGGTCTCGGTCTCGGATGGCTGAAGGCAGAGCTCGCTCTGTGACCTCATCGCCCGATCGGCCATGATGTCTGAGCGTCCTGACGATGTTCGCATGCGCGGATTCCGTGAGCGCGCGAGCGTCGAGGTAGCCAGGGCTCACGCAATGGACGGTGTCATCCCTCTGCCCGAGGAAGACATCAGCGTGATCGAATGCGCCGGGAGAGTCTTGGCACGTGATGTGCGCAGCGACGTCAGCATTCCCCCGTTTCGACGAGCCACCATGGACGGCTTCGCCGTTCGTGCAGAAGACACGTTCGGGGCGTCCGTCTATGACCCCGTGATCCTGAACCTGATCGGATCATCGATGCCCGGCAGGGATGAGGGTGACCCCATCTCCCCTGGTGCTGCCGGCCCGATCATGACCGGAGCCCCTGTGCCCCGGGGCGCCGACGCAGTGCTGCGGGCAGAAGATGCTGTGCAGAGACATGACAGCATCGAGGTAACAGCCCCCGTCGCTACGTCGAAGAACATCGGCCAGGTGGGGGAAGACGTCAAGGCCGGGATCACAGTCCTGTCAAAAGGACGTCGTCTGCTACCCCAGGATGCCGGATTGCTCGCCTCGATCGGCCACGACCCGGTGCAGGTGTATCGCCGACCCGTCGTACGCATCATCGTTTCCGGCAACGAGCTCCTACCTCCCGGCAGCCGACCGGACGGCTTCAAGATCGTGGACAGCAACTCACCAATGCTTGCTGCCCTCGTCGATCGCGATGGAGGGGTTGCCGATGTGATCCGTTTGCCCGACGACGAACAGGCAATGAGGGAGGCGTTGTCTCTTCCGGGTGCAGACGTCATTGTGACCTCTGGCGCAGCATCGGTAGGCATAGAGGATCGTGTTCCTCCACTCGTCAGTGAACTCGGCGAGCTGGTTGTGCACGGTGTCACGATGCGACCATCCGCTCCGACAGGCGTCGGTCGCATCTCAGATATTCCCGTTCTGCTCCTGCCGGGGAATCCCGTGTCGTGTCTTGCCGCGTATGACTTCTTCGCAGGTCCCGTCATTCGGGTCATGGGAGGGAGAACAGCGGCGTGGCCCTATTTGCCCACCACACTGCCCCTCCGCAAGAGACTCGTGTCACAGATCGGTCGCACAGACTACGCGCGAGTCGTCGTCAGGGACGGAGCAGTCGAGCCCGTTGCCATCTCGGGAGCTTCGGTGCTCTCTTCGGTCACACGAGCCTCGGGCTTCGTCGTGATCCCTGCCGGGCTCGAGGGCTACGCCGAAGGAACCGAAGTCGAGGTGCACCTCTATGCGTCAGTTGGTGAGGGATGAAACAGCATCAGTTCCTCGACGTTGTCGACGAGGCCGTCGCCCACGAACGGTTCGATACTGCCTGCGCCGACCTCGGTCCTCGCTCCGAGTCGGTCGCTCTGACCAATTGCTTGGGACGGGTACTCGCGTCAGATGTCACTGCGACGGTGGATGTGCCCGGGTTCGACCGCAGCAATGTGGACGGATTCGCCGTCCGTGCCGTCGACACCGTAAGGGCCTCAGAGCTGGAGCCGATCTCACTGGCAGTGAGCGACCTGCGTCTCGCCGCAGGTCAGGCGCCCGAGGACGGTTTCGAGGTGGCCTCCGGCACTGCCGTACCGATCGCAACCGGGGCGGTGGTTCCCCGTCGAGCTGATGCAGTCGTAATGGTTGAACACACGGAACCTGATGCGGGGGATGTGCTCGTGAACCGGCCAGCGACCCCCGGGGGCAACATCAGCTTCGCTGGATCGGATGTCGGACGCGGCGAAGTCGTGATGCGTCGGGGAGTGCGTCTGTCCTCACATGAGACCGGAGTGCTCGCAGCCGTCGGTGCTGCACGAATCGACGTGGTACGCCGTCCGAGGGTCGCAATCATCTCAACAGGGAACGAGATCATCAGCCCTGGGGATTCCATAGCAGTCGGCGAGGTATTCGATTCGAACCAACGGATCCTGCTCGACTCGGTGACTGAGCTCGGTTGTGAGCCACTTGCACTCGGCATAGTCCCCGATGATGATTCCCGGCTGGAGGCCGTCCTCGAACCTCTCATCTTCGGCGAGGACGCCGTTGACGTCGTGATCCTGTCCGGAGGAACTTCGAAGGGTGAGGGCGACATCAACGCCCGCGTCGTTGAACGGTTCGCTGGCCGTCACCCGGAGTCCCCGGGAATCGTCGTACACGGTGTGGCGCTCAAGCCGGGGAAGCCTGTCCTCCTGTCTGTGGTGGCCGGGGTGCCGATCATCGTGCTCCCCGGATTCCCGACATCAGCGATCTTCACGTTCCACGAGTTCGTCGCCCCGTTGCTGCGACGCCTGGCAGGGCTGCAAACCGAGACCACTCGAACCGTGGATGCCGTGGCACCGATGCGAATCAATTCTGTGCCGGGACGAACCGAATACTCGCTCGTTGATCTCGCTGACGGACCGCACGGATTGGCCGCCTACCCGCTCGGAGCGGGTTCGGGCAGCGTCACCGCGTTCGGGAGGGCTGACGGCTTCATCCGCATCCCGGCGAGTACCGAGTACGTGCCCGAAGGCGCGCTGCTCTCCGTCAGGCTCATCGAAGAAGGAATCCGTCCGGCTGATCTGATCGCCATCGGAAGCCATTGCGTCGGGTTCGACCATGTCCTCGGCCTGCTTGCCGACCAGGGCTTCCGCATCAAGTCGATCCCCGTCGGCTCAACCGCAGGTCTTGCCGCCCTCGCACGCGGCGAGGGCGATGTGGCAGGGGTACATCTCCTCGACGAAGTGACCGGGACCTACAACGAGTCTTTCCTTCCCCCGGACGTGCGGCTCATCCGCGGATACGGTCGGCGCCAGGGAGTAGCGTTCCGAAAGGGCGACCCGATGCTCGACGTTCCTACCCGTCCTGAGATGATCCATGTTCTCCGGACCTCGGACCGGCGCATGATCAATAGGAATCCGGGTAGCGGGACTCGCATCCTGATCGACGGTCTCCTTGAGGGATCCCGACCAGACGGGTATCTCCATCAGACGAAGACCCACCACGCTGTCGCCGCGGCGATCGAACAGGGTCGTGCCGACTGGGGGATGACCCTTGAGACGATCGCCACTGGCGCTGGGCTCGGGTTCTTCTTCATCGCCGAGGAGCGATACGACGTTGCGATCCGCTCTGATCGTTGGGATCGCCCTGCGGTTGTGGCGTTGCGACGGCTACTCGGGAATCCCGCTGTCAGAAGCGAACTCGCCGATCTCGGATTTCAGGACTGACGCAAGCTGTTCAGAGCAGTCCTGCAGCCACAGCCCTGTCGTCGAGTATCTCCATCACACGATCCCTGAACTCCTCAAAGAACTCCTCGGTGAGGAACTGTGGAACGGTCGAATGCTCAATGGCGTGAAAGGCGTCTGTTGGCATCGAGTAGTCGTCCGATACGAATCCGCTCCGCCGTTCGTTGGCGTATCCGCGGACGAATGTCCGGTCGACGACCGCCAGCAGATCCTCAGCGCTGACGTCAAGACCCGTGGCGATACGGATCGCTTCCGCTTCGATTGAAGGATCGAGGAGAGAGAACTTACAGAGTCCGGTGATGTCATCCAGCATGAACCGGGGACCGCGATTCGTTGTAGCGTCAACCCAGTAGTCGATATCCGTCTTCCGCTCCGTGAGCGCAAGGAGATAGGTACGCATCGACATGTGTCCACCCGCCAATGCCCAGGGGTAGGCAGGGTTCGTGTGAGGGAGATAGGCCGGGTACTCAACACCCTTCGACTGCATCGCATACTCCGCCTCACCCGTCTGTGTTGCGAGCCGAAGAGACCCTTGACCGATCTCAGCAAGGTCGCCTGCCGCCACCTTCTTGATGGCTTCGATCGTCCCCACCGCATCTCCGAAGGCAAGCCCGTCAGCGATGCTTGCCTCGGGGTGACGCCGGTTCCACTCCATCACATACCCGAGAGTCACTCCCAGCGAGATCGAATCCATGCCCAACTCGTCAACGAGCTCGATGAGGTCGAGCGCTGTGTCAGCGTCGTAGATGCCGAGGTTCGAAGTGAGCAGCGCCAACGGCTCATAGTCGACCTTCGCTCGGAAGTCGCCGGCTTCCCCATCGTTGGTCTGGTTGTAGACGTTCTTGTGGCACTTGATTCCACAGAGGTAGCAACCCTCCGCTGACACGACATAGGGCCCGGCCTCCACGGCATTGCGGGTCAGCTGTTCCCCGTCCTCGGTCCCGGGTGGAGCGAAGTTGTACTCGGGCAGACCGCCGTGGTAGTGGAGAAGTTCAACCATCCGCCAGGTTCCGCCCGATCCGTCCTCGCGATAGCCCTTGCTCCCCTCTCCGAGGTTGATCTCACGGTTGACTTCCTTCAGTCCGCGTGCCCGAACGCTTGGATCGGGACCGTCAGCAGCAATGGCCAGGAGGTTCTTGGATCCCATCACGCTTCCGTACCCCCCTCGCCCGCAGAATCTCGGCTTCGGATCTCCAGTCTTCAGCTGATTGTCCGTCGACAGTGCAACGGACGCGAACCGAACGCCTTCGAACTGCTCTCCTGAGGGCCCGATCACGGCGAAATGTGCATCCGGATATCGACCGTGGAGATGTTGGATCTTCGCATTGACCCTCATCCCGATCAGCTCCGAAGCGTCGATGAATTCGAATCGGACCGGACCGGACATACCGGTCGGGTCCTCGGCTGGTGAGAGACGCAATAGTGTCGGATGCGCACAACGGCCGGTGAAGACAACATCATCGATGCCGAGACCGCGCAGCTTCGTTCCGAAGTGCCCACTCCCTGCACTCCACATCAGACCCGGCGCTCCCGAAAGCGATGCCTTCAGGGGTGAATAGCCGTGGAAGAAGGTCCGCAGGCCGGTCATCACCCTCGACCCGGTGAGCAGGCCAACATTCATGACCAGAGGCGCGGACGGGTCATATGGATCGTCCACAACAACACTGTCGAGCAGCTTCGTCGCACGAGCAACGCCGCCGAGCACATCCTCGAGATCCTCGCAGGCAATCCTGTCGAAGCGTACGGATTCCGCCGAGAGATCAACCAGATAACGGTTGAATTCGAACTCGGTTGCTGTTCTCATCTCGGCGGTCTCCCGGTAGCTTCGAGTCCTACCCGGCTGCAGAACCTGTGAGCAACGCTAGCGCGCTACTAGTGACCGTCCGGCTTCTCAAGCAGCGGGTTGTCAAGGACGGATTCCCCCGAGGCGATGATTCGGGTGATCAACTCGGTGCGTTCGTTCATCCCGAGATCCTTGGTCGTGGGCCAGTCAGCCGTCTCTCCCCGCGCAAACTCGATCCAGTTCTCGATGAGAGTGAACATCTCCAGTTGGAAGGTTGCAAAGAGCACGGAGAGATGCGTGCGTTCGGGGAACGGGTGCTCACCTTCTAGGTAGCCAGCCATCAGGTCGACCACGGATTGGCGCAGCTCGCGCGTATCTGTCTCGAATTCGTCGAAAGCCGTATTCAGATCCTCGAGTGTTCCATGTTCTGCGAACAGGAGACGCAGGAGAGCTTCAGCTTCGAGCTGTGGCGGCGCAGTCGGGATACTGGTCCACTCGGTGAGAGCCACCCTGCCCTGGTCGGTGATCTCATAGACGTTGCGGGTGCGTTTGCCCACCTGCTCCTTGTGCGTCGTGGCGTGACCCAACTCGACAAGCTTCTTCGGTTCGCTGTAGAGATGTCGTTCAGACTTGGGCCAGGCATAGCGGAGGCTGCGAGCAGCTTGTTGTGTCAGCTCGTACGCCGTCCATGGTCGCAGCGACAGCAGAGCGAGAATCGCATAGGAACTCGTGGTCATTCGTGGTGCCATACGGTTGACATTACTGCATACTGCAGTGTATTGTCTACTGCAGTATGCAGTACGGCTCTCTGGTTGAGGGAGAGACATCACATGGAGAGGGAGTCATGGAAATAGCCGAGCACATCACAGCGGTGGAACAAGAGGGCAAGCTCCTGGCGGCAGCGGCAGGGGAGGGAGGCCTCGACGTACAGATTCCGACGTGCCCCGGTTGGGATATGCGAGAACTCCTCCGTCACCTGAGCGAGATTCATCTCTGGGCTGCAGGCATCGTTTCGCAACGCACGACCAAGCTGTGGCCGGACGACATCTCAGAACACACAGAGACCTGGCCCGAGCTCGCTGTCTTCTGGCCTGAGGATGACGACATGATCGAGATGTATCTCCG
>JBDLJV010000084.1:0-8980 GCA_039714175.1 Actinomycetota bacterium | reverse complement strand
TCCGGCTCGCTCCATCGCCAACAGGGCAGCTGCCCTGACTCGCACATGGTCATCGTCCAGTCGCTCCAACAGTGCTGCGGTCAGTCCGTCGATGCCCAACCGTCCGATCGTCTGGGTTGCAGTCATGCGAACCCGCCAATGAGCGTCGCACGAAGCCGAACGGAGTTGTGGGCCGACATCTCTGCGTCCCACATAGGCAAGCGAGCGAGCAGCCCAGACCTTGGGCCAGTACACCAGTCGCTGTCCTGAGCCATTTGACAGCAGCCGCTCTGCGTGGCCGTTCCCGATATCAAGCAGAACCTGTCGATAGGGCGGCACCGCCTGTTCAACGGTCGGGATGTCACCGGCAAGCAGACGGCTGAGAACGGCGATCGTGTGCTCCTCGCCGAGGCGACGAACCAACGTCCCTGTCCCCATGGCCGGTGTCCAACCCATTCTGAAACCCTACGCCGATGCACACAACGGAGGCTTCTCATCACATCACATAAGGCAGGCTGATGGCGACTCGGTTGCCATAGTCGGAATCGCTGGCGCGATGGATACCGCTTGGGCTCACGCCTCTCGGTGGAACTGAGGAGGGAAATCTGAGGATCGGAATCTGACAGTGGAATGGGTCAGGGTGGGTCGGGTCCCCTTGGGGAGCCGCGGGTGAGGCGTCGGCGGTGGGGTGGGGAGTCTGCGTTCGATGGGCAGGACATTGCTGATGCTGATCTCACGGTCAGGATCGGTTTGGCTTCCGGCCAGCCCGTCGATCACAACGATGACATCTACGGTGAAGCCGTCGTTCTTGCCAGCAGGCTGTGCGATGCCGCCGAATCGCACCAGATCCTCGTGTCCGAAGCGGTTCACGAGGAGGTCGGATCCGACTTCGAGTTCAGTACCCGGCTCAGCCCCGCCCTGAAAGGGTTCAGCGAACCGGTTGCAGCTTTCGAACTCCGAATCGGTGGAGTCCCCGGCACCTCAGTGGGTCCCATCGAAACGCCACGTCCCTCTTTGTGGCGCAGGCTCTTCGGAAGTCGGAACTAGACCAGATCCTCCGCGATCCCGGACGTGGCTACCAGCCGGATCAGCGCATCGATCGTTTGTGGCGACGGTGTGACCCAGGGAACCGGATATACGGGCACGTGATACCTGGCGGAGAGCTCACTCGCCGCGTCGGACTGGCGTCGGGCCTCGGCCGCCCACAGGGACAGGTTGTGTTTGGTCTTGGACCGCAGTTCGGGATCGTCGATACCACGCAGTGGCTTGCGGGATGCGTCGATCCATGCTTCCGGCAGCTTCCGATTGAAGATGATGGCCTCCGGAGTGATGTCGATGCCGCCAAGCTCGCTGAAGAACCGTCGCGTTTCGTGAATCGGTGTTGGGTCCGCAGTTGTGGCGATCACGGTTGTTGACTGCTTCAGGTAGCGCTCGATCGTTCGAGACCTGTTCGACAGAGCGTCATACATCGTTCGGAGATCGAGGAGGAAGTCCGCCACCTCGCTGAGCATGGGGCCGCCAAGAACCATGTCAGCCATACGCAGCATCGGCCTTGCCGTGAAACGGTAGAAGAAATCTCGACCGGGGAGATTCGAGCCGGTGAGCCAGCGAAGGAGCTTGCCTGAGATGAGTTCGTTGGTCATGGCAGGGGCACGAAAGAAATCGATGCCCCCTCCGGACGGTGGCGTATCGACGATGATCGTGTCGAACCGCTTCGACTCGATGTACTCAGCCATTCTCTCGCTGGCTGCATACGACTGAGCTGCGGGGAACCGATCAGCGATTGCCCTGAAATACGGGTTTGCCAGCAACCGTCGCCCGACGACGGGGTCTGCGTATCGATGGATTATCGCTTCCCACGACGACGACACATCGAGCATTGCCGCCCAGAGTCCTTCGCAGTCGGCAACGAGTGCAGGTTCGTCGCCGAGGTGTTCGACACCGAGCGCGTCGGCGAGACGCTTCGCTGGGTCGATCGTGAGCACGAGGGTGGTGTTCGACTCGCTCGCGATCGTCGCGCCGAGGGCAGCGGACAGCGTTGTCTTTCCGACTCCTCCCGCACCCGTGACAATGATCGTGCGAGTCATCGTGCCTCGCCCATTGCATCAGCAAGCTGAACGGCGACTTCACCGGGTGTTAGAACGCCGAAGAGGTAGGGGAGTTGAAGTGTTGCGTCGAGTTCGGCGGTCCACGTACGTTGCTCCTCTTCCAGCTCAAGCTGAAGGGTTGCCGCCTGACCAGCCGCTCCTTCCACGAGACTGCCAAGATCTTCACGTGAGATTCCCGATGTCGGGAGCACACGATTGAAGACGACGGTCGGTTCCGGTCCCAGCGACTCCCTCCCGATCACATCGAGCGCCTCGCTCGTTTCATTGGTCGGCAGTTCGGACGGTGTCGCCACCAGAACGATCGACGTTATCCCCGGATCGGTGAGGGTGTCCTCCAGATGGCTGGCCTGACGTCGAACATTTCCCGTCGGGACAAGTTCAGAAATCGTCCTCGGTGCACGTAAGTACGACTGGAACTGGCCAAGGGAGGACGCATCTACGACGATCACATCCCACACGTCCTTCCAGGCCTCATAGATCGGTTTGCCGATGCTGATGATCTCTCGCACGCCCGGGGCGGTGTCGGCGAGGACGGCCAGGGCGGTACTGACCTGTTTGGTCGGCGCACCCTGGGGGACATGGAGTTGAAGCTTGAGATATTCATCGAGAGCATCCGAACGGTTCATTGCCATGGCGTACAGACCAGCCCTCACTTCTGTTGGCTGATACGAGAGGGACGGGGTACGAAGGTGCGCTGCCAAGCCGGGTCGGCCGACCATGTCGATGGCGAGGACGCGGTGACCGCGTCTCGCGTAGTCGATCGCGGTCGCCGCAGCTACGGCAGATTTCCCCGTTCCTCCCTTACCGGAGACGAATATGAGCCGCGAGTCGGTGCCTCTAGCCATGTGACCAGCCTATCTGCGTCGAGCGTCGATCGTTTTGCGTCTACGCTCTCTCGAGTCGATAGAAGTCAAGGAGACGTGAAGTGGCCAAACTGGATATGGATGAGTTCCTCAAACGATTCGAGGATCGAGCTTCAGCGGTCAAGGAACGCGGTGTACCACCCCTTGAGGGTCTTGCGCGCAAACAGTTCATTGAAGCTGCCGAGAAGGACTACCTCGACTATTCGCTCGTCGCGTCGGCGTCATGGAGTGTCGATGACGGTGAACTCGTTCTGAGGATTCCGATCTCAGGCTGAGGGGTCGGAGATTCCCAGTGCAGCCCGCTTGGCTGCAGCTCTCCGCTCGGTTTCTATCCGAGCAAGGTCGTAGTCGGAGTGGTCGATGTAGGACATGGCCGCGGCGATGCGTCGGTGCCCCGCAACATCTCCGATCTGGCGGTGCATCTCCTGACATACGGCCCGATAGTCAGGGTGACCACCCTGCTGCGTTCGAAGCTCGAGCATGTGGAACGCTTCCCTGGCGTTCATGTTCATGGAGAATCGGACACGGTTAGCGAAGGGGACCGCGTACTGGGCGATGTGTGATCCTGCAACCTGATCGATTGCCTCGTACAAATCACCGGCACGCCCCATGGCCTCATCCCACACGCCCTGGGCGCCGATGTCCACGATGGCGTTCGGCGTCACGAATCCGTGGTTCGGTGTGAGCTGTTGCCACTCGAGAGTCATCATGCGGTGGCGTTGGAGGTCGCGGAAGATTCCGTAGTCACAGAGCACATCGAATCGATAGAAGGTCTGCTCCATGCCTCTGCCCGGCTTGTGCCTTCGATTCGTTCGATTGCCGACATAGTCGGTGAACACGCCGTCGATTTCTTCCTCGGTCATTGCTTCGACGACCGCACGGACCTGTGTATCGGGAAGGTTCGTGTACGCGTACAGGCTCGCGGCGGCAACCTTTCGTTCTCCCTCGGGGTCGTACTCGACCAATGTCACTGTCGGCGCCTCTGCGGGAGTAGCGTCGAGCCTGTGACCCCGGGCTGCCATCGCCTCGGTGATGTCAGCGAAGTAATCGATCCATGCTCCGCCACGCTCGGGGACATCCACGCGCTTCATGAACGATGGGATGACCTTCTTGAGTTCAGTGAGGATCGCGTCGGCGAACCAACGCACTTCGGCGAGGGGACTTGCCATCATGCGCATGATGAGCGCCTCATAGGCCTGGCCCGAAGCGAAGATTCCGACGTTCGACTGCGTCGAAGCCGGGAGCAGGCCGCGCGCATCATCACAGGCCTTGGCACGGATCGTCGAACGCCACACGAAGTCCGAGTCGGTGGCTTGCTTGGGGTAGAGCTGTTCGTAGTAGGCGACGAGCCGGGCGACCACGTCGCTGTAGGTGGTGAACATCCAATCCATGTCGGTCGAGTATCGGTCAACCATGCCGTGGAGCCTGAGCTCCTGCGGAATCTGGTACCGGTATCGGTCACCGAGCTTCTTGTCGTAGAAGATATAGCGCGTCGACTGCTCGAGGTACGATGCAAGGCGTCCCCATTCGAGAACCTTCGTGAGGATGTTCGATGCCTGTTCAACGGCGACATGTGCCGCTCCGAGTTGGGCAACAGAGTCATCGCCGTATTGTGTGAACACGCGGTCGTACAACCCCTCTGCCTTCTGTCTGCCCACTGCGGCGCCCTCTCTGGTTTGCGCGGCAATCGCGCTGACGGCGAGATCGGCGTCACCGGCGAATTCGTCCAGGAACAGCCTGCGAACGGATTTGGGCGATCGGCTGTACCTGGCGAACAGGGCACCCTTGACCACCTCAGGAAGCCCGTGAATGGCGAAGACAGGGCCGTCGACGTCGGTGAAGAACCGCTCGAGGATGCTCCGCTCCTCATCGGTGAAGGACTCCACGTGGATAGCGGGTGCGTCGACTCCTGTGCTCACGAATCTTCCTCTCAGGACGAATTGCTGGCACCGTACACGGGCTGGTGTCCTGACCACGAACCTTTGCGTGCGGAGCACGCTGATTCGTCGTCAAAAGCCGGTTCCGATGTAGCCTCATTGCATGGTTTTGGTGAGGATCCTGCTCGGAGCGCTTGTTGTGCTGTTCGTCGTGATCGTCGCGCTCCCTGCAATCGTTCTCTTCGATCTCGTGGTCGGGGGGACCGGTCTCGGGCTGTGTCCGGCTGGACTCGGCACTTGTGGAACATCCGGCTTCGCGTTGATGGAGCTTCTCGGTGTTCTGACACTCTCGGGCGTGGTCGCAGGGGCCGGGATCGTCGGATGCCTTCGGATCCTGAGCCGGGCCGGCCACGCTCGATCATGACCACGTTCCGGGTACTCTGACACGATGGATCCGCTGGCACCCAACGACCTCAACGAGAACATCCCGCTTTCCGAGAGGATGCCTGACTATCTCGTGACGTTCGGCATCGGCTTCCTCGCATCGGCTGCTGTCGGGATCGTCATCTGGTTGATCAGCGACATCCCACTCGCGTCAACCGTTGGCTACACGACCATCCTGTACGGCGTCGTGTTCCTCCTTGCGGGAGGTTCGACAGGGGGCGGCTACACGAACCTGGGCATGGGTGCCATGGGATCACTGTTCGGAACCCGTCGTGCCGATGAGGTTCAGCCGGAGGTGGACTCCGCCTACAAGCCGACGCCCCACGAACGGCTGCAGAAGGGCTTACGACCCGAGGCGAATCCACGGGCATTCTGGCAGGTGATCGGGGGAGTGCTCTACGTTGCTCTCGGCCTTTTCATCGTGATCGTTGGGTCGTAGCAGGCCATGCCCGCCACACGCTCGACAGAGGATCGCAGGAACGCGCGTGTGATCCTGAATCGCCTGACCAAGCGGTACCCCGACATGGAAACAGCGCTCGCGTACGAGAACCCGTGGCAGCTCCTTGTTTCGACCGTGTTGTCGGCCCAGACGACGGACGAGAACGTGAACAAAGTGGCACCGGCCCTCTTCGAGGCGTATCCGACGGCCGAGGACCTCGCAGCTGCAAACCCGGAGGACGTAGAGCAGATCGTGTATTCCACCGGGTACTACCGGCAGAAGACCAAGAGCGTCATCGCTCTTGCCGGAGACATCGTCGACAAGTACGACGGCGAGGTACCGGCGGACCTTGACAAGCTTGTGGAACTGCGAGGCGTCGGTCGGAAGACGGCTTCAGTCGTGCTCGCCGAGGTGTGGGGCATTCCGGCAATCGCTGTGGACACGCATGTCAAGCGCGTCGCCAAACGTGTGGGGATGACCAGCCACGATGATCCGGTGAAAGTGGAACGGGACCTGATGGCCCTCTACCCGAAGGAACGCTGGGCTGATGTGTCGATGACGATCATCCAGTTCGGTCGCGACGTGTGCGACGCCAAGAAACCGCGGTGCTGGGAGTGTCCGCTGCGCGACCGGTGTGCGTGGGGGCAGAAAGAACAGAGAGCAGAGAACAGAGAGCAGAGATGACGGAGCCCGAATCTTGCGAATCGTGACGAGCGCGATGCTCGCGTTTCGGAGGAATCCGAGGGATCGGGCTATTGCCGCACTTGCTGTTCCCGCGCTCGGCACGCTCGCGATCGACCCTCTTGTTTCCATTGTCGACACTGCTTGGGTGAGCCGTCTCGGAACCGTGTCGCTCGCAGCCCTGGCCGTTGCCTCGGCGGTCTTCGGGGCGGTATTCGCCGTCTTCAACTTCGTTCACGTAACGATCACGCCCATGGTCGCCGGCGAGGTCGGACGCGGATCACCAGAACGTGCCGGAGGCATCACCAAGGGGGCCCTGATCTTCTCCGTGATGCTCGGATCGATCCTCGCCTTTGTCGTGTGGTTCGTCGCCACCGATGTCGTAAGGGCATTCGGCGCAACAGGGGAAGTGCTTGTCCAGTCGGCTGAGTACCTGAGGATCCGCGTCCTATCCCTTCCGCCGATGCTGCTTGCGATGGTCGGGCACGGTATCTACCGCGGGCATCACGATACGAGAACGCCGCTGTACGTTGCGATCACCATGAACCTCGTGAATCTTGTGCTCGATCCCGTGTTCATCTTCGGATTGGACCTGGGGGTCGCCGGTGCCGCTTGGGCGACGGTCATTGCCCAGACGACGGCAGCGATCGGCTTTCTTGTCCTCATGTTCCGCAGGGATAGACAGCGGTTCGGGCTGGATCGCCCGCTGTCGGGTCTGCGCGGGTTGGGTCTCGGGCGGATAGTCAGCGATGGCTTCCCGATGATGCTGAGGAGCACGGCGCTCCTCTTCGCGCTCACGGCCACCACCTACGCAGCGACACAGATCGGTACGGTCGAAGTCGCTGCTCACCAGATAGCTCTCCAGACATGGCTCTTCATGTCGTTCGTACTCGACTCGCTCGCCGTTGCAGCGATGGCTCTGATCGGCTCGGATCTCGGAGCTGACGATGCGACAGCCGCTCGGCTCGTGGGGAACCGAATCCTGGCGCTCGGGATCGTACTTGGAGCGGTCCTGTCACTCGGACTTTTCGGCTTCCAGCCCTACCTGGCGAATGTCTTCAGCGTGGAACCCGCCGTAGCGACCGGACTCGATTCGATCATCTGGTTCGTCATCGCGCTACAACCGCTGACGGCGCTCGTGTACGTCTGGGATGGAATAGGCATCGGGGCCAGCGCATTCCGATTCATGGCTGTAGCGATGATCGCTGCAACAGCTGTGACCGTGATCGTCCTGGTGGTACTCGGCGACTCACTCGTCGGAGTGTGGTGGGCGGTGACAGCCCTGATTCTCAGCCGACTGGTGGCGTGGGCTGGTTGGCATCTGTTTGGGCCGCTTTCCGACGCACGAGATCCATCCCACGAGTCTCCGGCAATCGCGTAACAAGGTAGATCGAGATAAGGACACCTGCCCCCAGAGTGGCAACGGTGGGGGCCAGACCGATTCGGTCGATGAGGACGGCCCCGATTGTGAACCCCGATATCGATCCGACAATGGCGACGTTGGTGATCCACGCAGAAGCTGTTGCTCGAACGCGGGTGGGAAAGAGTTCGGAGCGCTGGGCGCCGAATGAAGGAGTGAGCATGGTTGCGCCGAGCGTCGCGAGGAAGATCGAAGCAGCGAGGAACCACCCGGAATCCAGGACGTAGAAACCAACGCCGCCCACAAGACCGATGAGCAGAGCTGCGGTCGTCGTGGGCTTGCGACCGACTCTGTCTGCCATCCGGCCTCCGACCAAGAGGCCCACAGCGCCGATGCCCGAGAACACGATGAGAAGGAACCGGGCTGCACCGGACTCCCATGCGAGGTCGTTGATGAGGCGCTCCAGAACGAAATCGAAAGCAGGGGACGAAAAGGCGGCCACGAAGAATGCGATTCCCGCGAGCGGCCAGAAGTGTTTGGACAGACCCATATTGAGGGCCTTGACGAAGGGAATCGTGGGAGCGGGGGAGAAGGCCCTGGATTCGGGAAGGAATCGAGCAAGGAGGGGGAACACCAGCAAACCAAGTGTGGCGAGAGCAAAAAGGATCCGCCATGCGTCCTCGCTCTTGTCCGCTATCGGGAGAAGGAGGAGGCCTGTCCCCACACCGAGTGAACCGGCGAGGCCATAGAGGCCGATGCCGAAGGCTCGAATCGAGGGTGTCAACTCTTCCGAGATCACGACGATGGTGATCGAAGCGATCGCAACGATCGCGATTCGCACCACTGCCTGGCTGATCACGAACACGATCACGGATGGGATGAACGCCGTCATGAGCGAGCCGAACGACAGAAGTGCGAAGGCAGCCAGCAAGGGCTTCCTTCTCCCCGACCTGTCTGCGACGATCGCGAAGACCACTCCGAGGAGCGAGACCGCTCGGATCCCTGCGAACACAAGACTCATCTGTCCCTCGGTCAGGTCGAAGGACAATCGCACGAAGGGGAGAGTGTGCGCCATCTGGCTCGCGCCGTATCCGGCGATGAAGCCGATCACGGACGTGAGAAAGATGATGCGCCGGTCGGACGGCTGGAAGCCGGTGCTTGTGTTTTCGGTGGTGAGCAAGGTGTGGACACTCGATCGAGGGCAGGAGGCGAGAATAACGAGAGATGCC
>JBDLJV010000083.1:0-9095 GCA_039714175.1 Actinomycetota bacterium | reverse complement strand
CGAGCGTTGCGGAGCACGATCTTGTGCGGGCTCTGGATTCCCACGAGCCTCGTGGGCTCGGCGACCCCCCTGCATCGCTTCGCTCTGCTGTCCCCCCATGAAGGGGGGACCTCCATACCGTACGTTTCACGTGAAACACTGATGATGCTGACGGCTGAGAGCCGATGGCTGTAGAGTGTTTCACGTGAAACGAGACAAGCCGTGAGCGCTACCATCGATGATCTGGGATTGTGGTTGGGTATCGAGTGGTCAGAGAAACAGCGTGTGGCGATCCTTCGGTACCAGGAATGGCTTGGAACGGAGGCGTTCGAGGCCGGCGGGATAGGCCCGGACGAGGTTCCCCGGCTCTTTGACCGCCATATCGCCGATTCTCTCGCGTTTCTGCGCTTGATCGACGAGGAGAGCACGTCGCTGGTCGACATCGGGTCCGGGGTTGGTCTGCCTGGGATACCTATCGCTATAGCTCAGGGAGATATGCGTGTCGTACTCGTGGATCGTGCGGAGCGCAGAACACGTCTGGCACGACGTGCCGTGCGGGTTCTCGGTTTGGAGAATGTCGAGATACACACCAAGGACGTTGCTCACTACGACGGTGAATTCGATGTGGCGACGTTCAGGGCATCCCTGCCGGTACTCCAGGCCGCCGAGGCTTTACCGAGCCTCGTTTCGGGCGATGGTTACGGGATCTTCGCCTGGAGCCGGAAACATGAGCCGAAAACCCCACCTGATCCCCCGGACGGCACTATCTTCTCCCTTGTGTCCGAAGGTGCCGGTGTGCTTGAGTCGCCCGCCTGGCTGCTTCGGATGCAACGAAGTCGATCAACGTAGGAGTGGGTGAACGATGTCCGGAGGCACGGTAGTTGCCATTGCCAACCAGAAGGGTGGCGTCGGCAAGTCCACGACAGCGATCAATCTTGGAGCTGGCCTTGCATTCCAGGGCGAGCGAGTCCTGATCATCGACCTTGATCCGCAAGGGAATACGAGTTCAGGGCTTGGAATCGACCGATCGACGATTGAGATGTCCACATATGAGGTTCTTGTCGACGGCGCGCCTATCGCAGACGTGCTCGAACCCACCTCGGTAAGGGGCCTCCACGTCGTTCCGGCGACAATCGAATTGGCCGGCGCCGAAATCGAACTCGTGTCAGTGTTCTCGCGTGAGCAGAGATTGAATCAGTCCCTGGAGGCTGTTACCGGGGAATACGACTTCGTGCTCATCGATTGTCCGCCGTCGCTGGGTCTCCTGACGATCAACGGTCTTGCAGCCGCCGACGAAGTGCTCATTCCTATCCAATGCGAGTACTACGCACTGGAAGGAGTCAGTCAGCTCACGAGAAACATCGAACTGGTCACAGGAAGCCTCAACCCTCAACTTGTAGTAGAGGGTGTGGTGTTGACGATGTTCGACGGTCGCACGACACTCGCTGCTGATGTTGTGGCACAGGTTCGAGCTCACTTCGGGGAGACAACATACAAGACGGTGATTCCACGGACAGTACGTCTCTCGGAGGCTCCTTCGTACGGAGAGCCAATTGAGGCGTACGATGACATGTCCCGTGGTGCTATCGCATACAGGGAACTTGCCCGGGAATTCAGGAGGCGCCATGGCCGCACGTAAGAGTGGGTTGGGAAGGGGGCTCGACGCCCTGATTCCCCAGGAACACCCGCATGCAGGATATGCGGAGGTCTCGATAGAGACGGTATCTCCGAATCCGAACCAACCGAGAACCGAATTCGACCAAGGCTCCATCAACACGCTCGCGGAATCGATCAGCGAGCTCGGAGTTCTTCAACCCATCGTTGTGCGGACCGAGGGTGACGCATACGTGCTTGTCGCAGGAGAGCGGCGCCTGAGGGCGGCCAAACAGGCAGGCCTCGCGAAGATCCCAGCCGTGATCCGAGGCGAAACCGACGATGCCACCAATCTGACCGAGGCACTTGTCGAGAACCTCCAGCGCGAGAACCTGAATCCCCTTGAGGAGGCGGCAGCATTCAGGGAGTTGCTGGAAGAATATGGAATGACTCACGACGATATCGCTTCCCACGTCGGCCGAAGTCGCTCTGCTGTCACGAATACGATCCGCCTGCTACAGCTTCCGACGAAGATTCAGGCGATGCTGGTATCGCGAGATCTCTCAGCCGGTCATGCCCGAGCTCTGCTCGGATCCGAGGATGAAGCCTACGCGATTCACATAGCGCAGCGTGCTGTAGCCGAAGGGTGGACCGTGCGCCGCGTGGAAGAAGCTATCAGGCTCAGAGCGACCCAGGGGCAGACTTCAAGTGTGCGCTCGAAGAAGATCCGGCCAGCAGCGATCATCGAACTCGAGGATCGGCTGCAGGATCGGCTAGGCACCAAGGTCCGAATCGACTACCGCGGCAAGGGCGGGAAGATCACCATCAAGTACACCTCATCGGAGGATCTGGAACGGATCTATCGCCACCTCTTCGAGCCGGACTCCTGACAGGGAGCTACCCCTCGTAGAGCGATGCGAGGCTGTTGGCCACCACTCGACCCGTACGCAGCGTCATCGATCGGAGAGCAACGATCACCGCGGGGGACCGGGTCTCCTTGAGCATCGGCAGGGTCTTGCCACGTTTGTCGACGCCGAGGCGTTCGCCGAGAAGAGTGGCGATCTCCCTTCCCCCCTCGGAACGGGAGTGCTCCGATTCGAAGTAGTACACGCCCTCTTCTGCGTCGGACACGACAAGGAACCCAACCACGATCGATGCATTGATTCGGTTCGCACGCTGTGCACGAAGTCTCGCAGGTGGATCTGTGTCGATGCTGCGACTGAGGAACGGCGAAGCTCCCAGAATCTGGAAGGCAGAGTATGCAGCAGTTGCCGCCTTCCACGTGCTTGCTGACTCCTCCGAATCTCTGCACTCAGGATCAAGGTAGATCCGCTGCCCGGCGATGCTCCCGGGCAATGCTGCCAGCCACTCACGTTCGCGAACGGCCTCTCTCCCGTGCTTCTGCGTGGCCATCTGGATGAGTTGTAGCTCACTGCTGACGATTCGACCCGAGATGCCATCTTCTGCCAATCCACGGTTGTGTTGGAAATCGAGAAGACCGGCAAGGGTGTCGGGGCCAAAGACGCCGTCCACCTTCCCCGCGTCGAAGCCGAGCGAGTTCAGTGTTGCTTGGAGCGTAGACACGTCATCTCCACGCATCATGGGGACGCGGTGGTACAACAGGCGGTCTCCGAGTGCATAGCCCGCATCAACCAGGGCGCGCCACGTCTCTGGTCCAACGATGCCGTCCACCGGGAGTCCTCGCTGGGACTGAAATGTGCTTACGGCGTGGTATGTGCCGTCCGCGAACACCCCTGGTGGATCGGGGAGTACGGCGTGGTCAAGAGCGGTCAACCTGTCCTGTACGTCGCGTACAGGTTCACCACGGTCGCCTCTGTGATAGAGCCTCACAACCTCAATCGTGCCAGAACGGTTCCGCTACCGGAGGAAATCGGAGAGCTCGGAGGTGAGCTGACCCTTGCTTCGCGCACCGACGAGGCGCCTCTTCTCTTCGCCACCTTGGAAGATGATGAGTGTTGGGATGCTCATGACGCCGTAGGAGCTCATCGTTGCGGGGTTCTCGTCGACATTGAGCTTGGCCACCGTGAGCTTCCCTGCGTTCTCTCCACCGATCTCGTCGAGTGGACCGTCCATGATCTTGCAGGGGCCGCACCATTCGGCCCAGAAGTCGACAAGAGTCGGGACATCGGATGCGATCGTCGCAGCGAAGTCGGCGTCGGTAACTGTGGTTGTGTTCTGACCCATGGAATCTCCTATCCGTTCTCCGGTAGTTGGGCCGGATCGTGCGTCGTGTTCAGCTCTGGTCGTGGAGCCAGCGCTGGGCGTCAAGGGCTGCTTGGCAACCCATGCCGGCTGCCGTGACGGCTTGCCTATAGATCTTGTCGGTCACGTCACCAGCTGCGAAGACTCCTTCGACGGATGTGTTCGTGGTTCCGGGATCGGTGAAGAGGTACCCGGCTTCGTCCAAATCCAGCTGGTCTCCGAAGACCTTCGTATTGGGCGTGTGGCCGATTGCGACGAAGACGCCCTCTGCGGCGAAGTCGGTGATCTCCTCGGTCTTGACGTTGCGGAGCGTGGCCCCCGTCACGAGGCTGTCGCCGACGATCTCATCGACCACGGTGTCCCACAGCACGTCGATCTTCGGATGATCCATGACGCGATCGGCCATGATCGGTGATGCCCTGAACTCGTCACGACGATGTACCACGGTCACCCTGGATGCGAACTTGGTGAGGAACAGCGCCTCTTCCAGGGCAGTATCGCCACCGCCGATAACGAGAAGCTCCTTGTCCCTGAAGAAGAAACCATCACAGGTTGCACAAGCCGAGACTCCGAATCCACGGAGGCGTTCCTCGCCCTCGACTCCGAGCCATCGGGCCGAGGCACCGGTCGAGACGATGACGGTCTCTGACGTATAGACATCCTGTCCAACCGACACCTTGAAAGGCCGTTGGGAGAAGTCGACCTCGGTGACGTCCGAGCTGATGATTCGCGTTCCAAAGCGCTCGGCCTGCTTGCGCATCTGTTCCATGAGATCGGGACCCATGACACCGTCGGGGAACCCGGGGTAGTTCTCGACGTCCGTGGTGATCATGAGCTGTCCGCCACGCTCCATGCCTTCGATCATGAGTGGTTCAAGATCTGCGCGAGCGGCATAGATGGCGGCGGTGAGACCGGCCGGGCCGGAGCCGATGATGAGGACCTTCTCGGTCATGATTACTCCTGTTGAGTTGGGTTGTCCTGGGGGTATCGCCGCGACCAGACAAAGGCTCCAACCAGGATCAGTATCAGGCCCACCACGGCGTATGCGGTTTCCGTACCGATAAGCGTCCCGAGTGCACGGAATATTCCCACAAGGAGCCAGATCAGAGCAACGACGACAACGACGGATGCAACGAGTCCCACCGCTGCCCAGGTGATTGCCTTGGCTGCCCGATCAACGGACATCTCTCGGACCTTGGTCGCGACTTGTTCGAGACCGTCAGCTACGCGGGTTGAGATGGGTGGATTCTGCTCAGACATCGTGACCAAGAGATTAGCGGTGTGTGGCGGGTTCAGCCCTGTGGCCCGTATGCCACGAGAGAGCAGTTGTGGAGCACGAAGCTCAGACCGTCTTCCACGCCTTCTCCGAAGTCGAAACCGAGGCTCACGACTGTTGCCTCGTCGGTGACGTCGGCGCCGAGAACGAGAATGCTGATGATGCCGTCGGGGAGTTCGGCATCGAGGTCGTTGATACATGCCTGGACTTGCTCTTCATCGAGATCGACCTTCGAAGTGAATCCGAGAGGTGCAAGGCGATCACTCACAGAATCCGGACTGTCCGCTCCCTTTGCTTGGGTGAGGAGTCTTTCAAGTTCGACGGATTCGGTTTTGTAAACCGACAATGTCGCATCCTCGGGAAGCGACTGATCCGCGCCGTCGGACTCGTCGGTCAGTTCTGTGTCACCCCTGGCGAGGCTCTCCTGGGTAGAGGTGGAAGCCTCTTCCTCGTCGAAATTGCGTACTGCTGCGACATCGGCTGAATCGGCCCCACCGAAGGTTCCGGGGAGAATCACCACGGCAGCCACAACCGCAGCTGCTGTGGCCAATCCGAATACGGGCTGCCACCAAGGTGTCTTGTGCTTCTCCGGGACGACTACTGGTGTCGCCGGTTCAAGGCCCAGTTGATCCGCAAGATTTGCATGAAGTGTCTCGCGTTCGGCGGCGGTCATGATCGGCGTGATTGCCGAGTCGAGGAAATCTATCGCAGCGATCTGTGCGGCATATTCGGACGCGAACTCAGGATCAGCCTCGATGCGCGAAAGGGCGTCCTCGGCGGCTGATCCGCTGAGGCGTCCCTCTGCAAGCGAGGCGATGAGATCGCGGTCTTGGTCGTTCATTGTTCTCCAGTGTCTCCCTTTGGATGCTCAGACGTCGGTCTGAGGTTCCCGAGACTTTGTGCCAATTGTCTCCGAGCGCGAAAGACACGACTCTTGACTGTCCCAACGGGTACGTCGAGGGTATCGCTGGCCATCTCTAGCGACAGGCCCTGCATATCCACGAGCACCACAGCTGCCCTGAACTCAGGACTCAACGCAGAGAGAGCCTCCTCGATATCGGGCCGTGCTTCGACGGCCTCGAACGGATCCATTGCTTGGGGATCGATCGGATCGTAGGTCTCCGGGAGGCTGTCGGCTCTCTTGCGCTTCTCCCTCCGGAGATGGTCGTAACAGGTGTTGACGGTCACCCGGTAGAGCCAGGTGGAGAACGCAGCTTGGGCCTTGTACCGATCGGCCTTGCGGAACACGGTGAGGAAGGTGTCCTGGGTTGCGTCGAGCGCTGCTTCACGGTTTCGGAGCATGCGCATACAGATGGCGAAGACGCGATCCTCGTGTGCAGCTACAAGCTCGTTGAACGCGTCGACGTCACCAGCGAGGTACTGGTCGATGAGTTCGATATCTCGATCCGCGCGGTCGGTCATAACGAAGGTGACGGTAGTCGGCTTTCGGCTCAGAGCCGCAAGCCGTGTCCCCGCTTGATAAGGGGATGGATGAGGAGCGTGAACGACGAGTCAGGGGGCGATGCAGGTCCCCATGTTGCCTGGGGTCGGGCGACTTCAGTATCCCCCTTCCGGTTCGCAGACTCGGCAGTTCTGCCACAGAGAGAGCTCCGTCTGTGATCTGGGTTCTTGAGGATTATGCGGTTTCGGTTATGTGATCCCCGAGATCGAGCCGATCGATGGCGATCTCACGGAGTTTGTTCTTTTGGATTTTCCCTGTGACGGTCATTGGGTACTCGTCGATGATCTCGACATACCGCGGGATCTTGTAGTGGGCGATCTTGCCTGTGCAGAACTCGCGTACGTCCTTCGCTGTGAGTCGCGCGTCTCCCTCGGTCTGGATCCAAGCGAGGATCTCCTCACCGAACCGCTCGTCTGGAACACCAACAACCTGCACCTCACGAATGAGCGGATGCGTGTAGAGGAACTCCTCGATCTCGCGGGGGTAGACGTTCTCACCGCCCCGGATGACCATGTCCTTGATGCGACCGACGATGTTGAAGTAGCCGTCGGCATCCATCGTCGCGAGATCACCGGTGTGCATCCATCCCGCATCGTCAATCGCTTCGGCGGAACGTTCAGGATCATTCCAGTACCCGGACATCACCGAGTAGCCGCGCGTGCAGAGCTCCCCGGCTACCCCGGTTTCGACGGTCTCACCTGTGCCGGGATCGATGACTTTGATCTCGACATGAGGGTGTACCTGCCCGACAGAGCCGACTCGCTTGTCGATGGGGTCGTCGGTGGCGGTTTGCGTGCTCACCGGCGAAGTCTCCGTCATCCCGTAGGCGATCGTGACTTGATCCATGTTCATCCGTTCGATGCACTGCTTCATCACTTCGACAGGGCAGGGAGAGCCGGCCATGATCCCGGTACGAAGCGAGGACAGATCGTATGACTCGAAGTCGGGATCGGAGAGTTCCGCGATGAACATCGTCGGAACGCCGTAAAGACTCGTACACCGTTCCTCCGACACTGCCTCAAGCGTGCTCTCAGCTTCGAACGCATCCGAGGGGAACACCATCGTTGCACCGTGTGTGGTCACGGCAAGGTTGCCGAGGACCATGCCGAAGCAGTGGTAGAGAGGAACAGGGATACACACGCGATCCTCGGGTGTGTATCGGCAGGTCTCTCCAACGAAGAAGCCGTTGTTGAGGATGTTGACGTGGCTGAGCGTCGCCCCCTTCGGGTACCCCGTGGTTCCCGACGTGTACTGGATGTTGATCGGGTCATCAGGATCGAGCGTTGCAGCGATCGTGGTCACTGCGGAGGGTTCAACGGATTCGGCGTCGGCAAGGAAGTCCGTCCAATCCTCCGAGTCGACGAACACGACGGCTTCGAGCTCGGGAACCGATGGTCGTACCTCATCGACCATCGCCACGTAGTCGGAGGTCTTGAACCGAGATGTTGCAAAGAGGCCGCGGCACCCGGACTGATTGAGTGCATATTCCAGCTCGTGGGTCCGGTACGCCGGGTTGATGTTCACGAGGATGATGCCGACTTGGGCGGTCGCGTACTGGAGGAGCACCCACTCGGCGTTGTTCGGTGACCAGATCCCGACCCGGTCACCCTTCGTGAAGCCCCGTGCCAGCAATGCACGGGCCACGAGATCGACCTCATCGGAGAACTCCCCATACGTGAGTCGAATGCCCTGGTGACGAGAAACCAGTGCTTCCTCACACCCGAACTGGTCAACGACACGTGCGAGGTTCTCACCGATCGTCTCGTGGAGGAGGGGCGTGGACGTGTCTCCCTGAGCGTGACTCAGCGTCGTCATCGGATCACCTCTCTCGATAGGTTCCTGATGTGCCCAGCCTACGTTCGGCGTGAGCGCTCAGACAACAGTGCGTCGCCGGAAGTTGCCCACGCAGCGATACGATTACCTGATGATTCCGATCCTCACTGGATTCGCGGCGGGTGGGCTGCATGTGTTCTCAGGTGTTGACCATCTCGCTGCCCTCGCTCCCGCAGCGGTCGAGAATCCGCAGCAGGCTGCGAAGACGGGCGTGTACTGGGGTTTCGGCCATGGGGTCGGGGTACTCATCATCGGCGGCGTGGGACTCGTTCTCAGGGGACTCATCGACGTTGAAGCGTGGTCGGGTTGGGCGGAGTTCCTCGTTGGGTTCCTCCTCATCGGAATCGGTGTGTGGGCGATCTGGCGGTCCCGAACACTCGAGATCCATGACCACCCCCATGAGCACAACGGTGATGAGGGGCACCACCACCTTCACGCGCACGACCCAGGGGACAAGTCACATCATCACGCGGCGCTCGGCGTGGGCATCTTTCACGGCATGGCTGGAGGTGGCCACCTGTTCGGCGTCCTGCCCGCGCTCGCCCTTCCCACGGCGCAGGCGATCCTGTACCTGCTGGCCTACCTTGTCGCCTCGGTCGTCGCCATGAGCGCATTCGCCTACGGCGTCGGTGTCGTTTCCAACAAGGCGGGAACGGCGTGGATCCGACGTCTCATGTTCGGCTCCGGGATCGTTGCCATCATCGTCGGCCTCGTCTGGCTAATGAGCGC
>JBDLJV010000082.1:0-9188 GCA_039714175.1 Actinomycetota bacterium | reverse complement strand
CCATCTGGCAGCCCAGATCGATGTTCGCAACTCCGTCGCGGACCCCGTGTACGACGCGCGCATCAACATCCTGGGAACAGTCAACATGCTCGAGGCTGCGCGTCACGGGAATGCCGATCGTTTCGTCTTCGCCAGCTCGGGAGGGGCGACGTTCGGGGACACATTCAACATTCCGACACCTGAGACGCAGAAGCGTGTACCAGAATCGCCGTACGGGGTCTCCAAGTTCGTGGTGGAGGAGTACTTCCGGTACTACAAGGACACCTATGACCTCGACTACATGTCACTCGGCTTCTCCAACGTCTATGGACCGCGGCAGGATCCTCACGGCGAGGCCGGCGTTGTGGCCATCTTCGTCGGAGATCTCATCGGTGGTCGGGCGCCCACGATCTTCGGCGACGGCAACCAGACACGTGACTACGTCTTTGTCGAGGATGTCACCGATGCGCTCGTACGTGCCGCACGAGTCGGCGGCTCGAGATACCTGAACATCGGAACCGGTCTCGAGACGTCCGTCGTTCGGCTGTATGAGCACGTGGTCGAGGCAACGGGCGCAGACATCGCTCCCGTGATGGCAGCGGCAAGACGCGGCGAACAGCTCAGGTCATGTCTCGATGCGGGCGAGGCTCTCAAACACCTCGGTTGGGAAGCTTGGACTCCCCTCCAGCAGGGCATCGACGAAACCGTTGCCTGGTTCAGAGGCATCGAGGACTGAGGAACCAGGTCTCAGGCATCAGGTGTCAGGTTCCAGGGCGCCAGATCCCGGATTCAGAGCTTCGAGATCGTGTCGCCGCGTCGGACCATGCCGGGCTGGACGACTCTGGCGTTGATGCCGCGGAGGCAGAGTTCGCGACCCCTCTCAGAGTTCACGAAGCGGTGCGCGTCGAGCCCGAAGCGTCGCGTGAACTTGCCGCATCCCCTGTGAGGCTGTTCCGTGACTTCGATGATCGCTGTCCCGAGGCTGAGGCGAGTGCCAGCAGGAAGATTGGCCTTGGCGAGATCGAGATCAACAAAGAGCTGATCTCCTGCCAACGCCCAGCGGTCCGGATCCTGGGCGACGAGAGCAACACATCGGGAATTCATGATGTTCAGCTGCATGTCCGGATGCGAGGAGCCATCCTCGGTACGGTTGCTCCCTCGAATCTTCCAGTTGTCTCCCACGAGGCCGTCATCGAGATGTAGCTCGCCGATCTCGAGTACCTCGCGCTCATCGAAGTCAGGCCTTCGAACGATGAGCTCGACGGTTCCCGAACCCTTCGGTGACATGAGAACGTGATCCAATCCCGCCTCAAGCTGTTCTCTTGTCAGGTGCTCCATGCGCCTCAACTCTTGTCTCTGTTCTTTGCTCTTTGTTCTTTGCTCTTCTCCGGCCAGTCATCCTTGAGCAGACGGGAGAGTGCTCGATCTGCCAAGATCTTTCCATTCGTCTGGCATCCGGGACAGTAGTTGGTCTCCCTGCCGGCCGCGACGATGCGCTCGATCGGTGTTGCGCATACGGGGCAGGTCTCTCCGAACTTGCCGTGAACAGACATCTCCGGGTGGAAGGCGGTCACCCTCTTCGGGAAGCTATCGCCGATCTCCTCGATCAACCTGCTCGTCCATGCATCGAGGACACGTCTCGATGCTTCATAGAGCCCGTGGAGTTCCTCGTCGGTGAGATTCGTGTTCATCTGTGTGGGGGAGAGCTGTGCGTCGAACAGGATCTCGTCGCCGAATGCCCCTCCGATACCGGAGAGGTAGCGGGCGTCGGTGAGCGCTCGCTTGAGTGTGTGACGGTTCGTGAGGAATGCGCTGCGGAACTCCTCGAACGTGGCATCCGCAATCTCGATCCCTCCGGGGTCGACGGATGCGAGATCCTCGGTGCGCAAGATCGACATCGATGCTCTGCGCTTCGTCCCCGCTTCCGTCAGCAGCAGCGAACCCGTAGAGAATTCGATGGCCGCAAGGCCTCCACGCTTGGGTATCGGTCCGGGCTCCTCGTACCACCGGAATCGCCCTGCAATCATCAGGTGAATCACACAGTGGAGGCTGCCAGTGAGATCTATCGACACACGCTTCCCGATGCGATGCAGTCCGTCGACCGATTCGCCGACGAGTGCCTCGGGGGCCGGGTCGTATGTCTTGAGCAACGAGAAGCTCGAGATCCGTACCCGTTCGATCCGGGCCCCTTCGACGCGTTTCCGGAGAGCGTGCAGGTACATCTCGATCTCAGGCAGTTCAGGCATCAGCGGAAGAGGTCTTCCTCCGGTGGTCGAACGAGGTCAGTGGCACGCCCGGAACCCTCGAGGTCGAGACCCCTCAGAACTGCAACGGGAATCTGTGTCGCCTTGCCCATGACAAGATCGGCGGCAGCCGCGATCTCATCGACCACCGCAACCTCTGTGACGTTCAGTTCATTGCCGTGGGCATCGACAGTGCCCCTGAGGTCGACGATCGACGGCAGCCCCGAAACCCCGATTGCAACGTCCACGAGTCCGCGCCTCCAGGGCCTCCCGAACGTGTCTGTCACCACGAGGCCGATCGACACTCCGGTGGCACGCTCGATGAGGGTTCTCAGACGGTGGGCACTCCGATCGGGATCTACAGGCAGCAGCAGGGCGAAACCCTGTGCAACGTTCGACCGATCGACCGCGGCATTCGCGCAGATGAAACCGTGCTTGGTCTGGGCGATCACGAGATCGCCTCGACGACGAATGATCGCCGCCGCTTCGTCCTCGACAAGCGAGCGGTAGGTCGCTTCATCGGGAACCTCAACGATGCGACCCTCTTGTTTGGAGACGATCTTGTGCGTGACAACGACGATGTCGCGGTCGAGCAGGCGCCAACCGTCCTCATCGATCGCTGCGACGATCGCTGTGGCCAGATCATCGCCGGGGCCGATCTCGCCGATGCCCGGCACACCCCTGACCTCGATCCTGCTCATCGGATGACCTCCCGGAGCATGCGGCTCGCGAATGTGGCGCCTTCATCGGGCCCGGTCAACCGTGTGTCGGCCGCGTGGATGGTCACACCGAAGTCCGCGCCGAGAGCCGAATCGGCGGCGTCGGGTATGTCAACGAAGAGGTCATCGATGAGACCACTGTACGCCTCCAACACGCCCCGGGTTCCCGACGACAGGCCGATCCCTGCCATCACCTCGGCCGCGGGACCCTTGAGGGCCACCCCACCGAACAACGGACTCACCGCCACGCGGATCGGGTGTCGCCGAACAGCGGCATCGATCTCAGAAATGGCGAGGATCGGCCAAACGGACAGCGGCGGGTTGGATGGTGCAATGACAAGCGTGTCTGCCGCCTCGATCGCCTCGATGACTCCGGGTGCGGCAGAGGCCTCAGCTGCACCGTGATAGGCCAGCGCTGTGACCGGATCAGCGTGGTGACGGTCAACGAAGTATTCCTGGAACTCGAGCCAGTCGCCGGTGGCGACCTTGACGAAGGTGCGGACGTCGTCGTCGGATGCGGGAATCACTGAGACGTCCTCGATGCCAAGTCCTCGGCCGAGGTTGGTCGTAACCGTCGATAGGGGGACTCCTGCACCAAGCATGTCAGTTCGCACGAGGCACATGGCGAGATCCTTGTCGCCGAGAGTGAAACTCGTGTCAACGCCCAGCGCTGCAAGGGATTCCATGGTCTTGAACGTGTCATCTGCCCGTCCCCAACCGTGTGGACCGACGACCCGAGCAAGTGTGTAGAGCACCGTATCAGGGTCGGCAGCCACGTGAACGCCGTATCGTTCAGAGTCATCACCGACGTTGACCACGACGGTGAGGTGGCCAGGATCAAGCACATGGCGCAAAGCCCGTGCCATTCTGGCTCCACCGACCCCGCCAGCAAGGAGGGTCACACGGTGATTGCTGTATCGCCGGATTGACTCCAGAATGCACCTCACATGTCTATGACGCACACACGCCAGGCAAGCGTCGCTGCGGTCGTTCTCTCGGACGGCTCCGGTGGACTCGACGCCACCCTCACCGCCATCGACCAGCAAGTGTACGAGCTTGCGAGTGTCGTGTTGGTGGGCGCTGCCGCGGATGCGTCGGCCGCAGCCAACGGCACTGGATCGATCGCTCGAGAGACCGTTGACCAAGCTGTCGAGGCGATCGGCACATCCGTCGAATACCTCTGGTTCGTCGCGGAGGGCGCAACGCCGAGACCCGACGCTCTAGCGGCCGCGGCAAGGGACGCTGAGCGAACCGATGCCGGCGTGATCGGGTCGAAGATCCTTCGTCCCGACGGGGGATTGATCTCCGTCGGAGTCATCACGGACGCATTCGGTGTGCCGTACTCCGGACTCGACAGCTCTGAACGCGACCAGGGCCAGCACGATGTGGTCAGGGACGTTGCTGCGGTCCCTCGTCCTGCATTTCTCATGCGCAGGGATCTCTTCCACGGCTTGGGCGGGTTCGACTCGGTGATGGCTCCGCGCGCCGCCGCCATCGATATCGCACAACGCGCCAGGCAGAAGGGTGCTCGCGTCGTCGTGAGTCCCGCATCCGAGGTCATCTTCGAACCGGAGGCGCACGAGGCGGTACGGTGGAAGGAAGAGGCGACCCGCATACGGGCGGTGATCAAGGCCTACGGCCTGCTGACGCTGCTGTGGGTGCTTCCCCTTGAATTCGTCTTGGGCCTCACAGAGGTTGTTGTCTCCATCTTCCTCGGGAAGTGGTACGGCTTCGATTTTGTCAAAGCGTGGGCTTGGAACCTCATCCACGTCATCGACACCTTTGCGGTCAGGCACCGGTCCAGGTCAGGCGCGGTGACCAGGGATGAGGAGCTGTTCCGCTATCAACGGAAGGGCAGCGTGAAGCTCTCCAGGTTGACGAGTGCATCCATGAGCGCGTTGCGATCACGGCTTCCCGGGGATGACCGGTTCAGCGTCGAAGCCATCGGTGACGAGATCAAACAGCCGGCATTCGTCGTCGGCATCCTCGCTGTCCTGTTCGTGCTTGTTGCGGCCCGGAACCTGTGGTCTGGCGGGTTTCCTGCAGTGGGCTACACGCTCCCGTTCCCTGCCAACGGTTCTGACGTCCTGAGCGCCTATGCCGGTGGTTGGAACCCTGCCGGACTCGGCAGCCCGGAACCATTGCGACCACTCATAGCCATTGCCGGATTCGCGAAGCTTGTCACGTTGAACGCCGCCTCCTTCTCCGAGTATCTCCTCGGCGCCGGGGCGATGCTCTCCGGGATTTGGGGCATGATGCGGCTACTGCGCACATGGTCGATTGCTGCCGCTCCCGGTCTCATCGCTGGCATCGTCTATGTGGCCGGTCCAGCCGCTCAAGGTATTGGTGGGAACACGCATTTGGGCGCACTCCTTGCCCTCGGCGTGCTTCCGTGGGCGCTGCGGTTCGTGTTGAAACCAACCCATGGGGATTCGTGGGCGCTCGTTGCCCGCTTCGCCTCCGTGATCCTCGTGTTCGGACTGCTCGGAGCCTTCTCTCCGCTGTTCCTGCTCATCCCGATCCCGGTTGTCGGTCTGTACGCGCTCATCCGCTTCAGCGATGGCGATGCCTGGCGTTCATTCATCCTCTCCCTTGTTGGAACCGCCGGCGGCGTATTGCTGCTGAGTCCGTGGATCTGGTCCGCGAGCATCCTCGGGATCGCGCGATCCGGGTATGCGTTCTGGCATGTCCCGTTCGTTGCCTCGATTGCAGGCGCCGTCGTGGTCGTTGCCGCAGTCCTCGCCGCGAAACGGCCACTGGGTCTCATTGCGGGATGGGCTGCGCTCGTCGGAGGTCTGGGACTAGCGGTGTCACGCTCCGGAGATTTCGGATTCGGAACAGAAACCGAATCGATGGGCCTCGCTGCCCTGGGTCTCGGCGTGGCGGCCGTTGTCGGCATTGTGGGTCAATCTGTCGCAGCAAGAGATGCCGGAGGGTGGCGAAGATTCGTCATGGGTATCGGCTCGGTCGGCATCCTTGTCCTCGTCGTCACGTCGCTCACCATCGTGCTCGGAGGTCGAGTGGGCCTGCCGGGCGATCGTTTCACGTCCGGTTTCGAGTTCACCCGAGCGACTGAGGGCCAGGCTGAGATCTCAAGGATTCTCGTCGTAGGGCCGCGGCACCTGCTTCCGGGGGACTCGCGAACCATCGATGGCGGGGCCTATCGAGTCGTGTCCGCTCCTGTCCCCGATCTCGGCGAAGTACGTTTGGCTGACAGCCTCGAATTCGACGACCATCTCAGGGATACGATGGACATGATCGTCACCGGAGAGACGAAGCGAGCGGGCGCGGAGCTTGCAGTCTTCGGTATCCGATGGATCGTCGTGATGGGCGATGGACGCGGATCCGATGCATCCGAGGCATCACGTGCGTGGCGTGACGTGTTCGCCGGCCAACTTGATCTGCTCCCGCTCACGGCTGCGATCGGCAACACGGTGTTCGCGACAGACATCCATCCGGTTGGGAGGGCATTGACGACGGCAGGCACTCCGTGGTCCCGTTCAGGGTGGGAGTTCTCCGGTGAACCGGAACCGGGTCGTCGCTTGTTCCTTGCCGAGAATCCCGACGATGGCTGGGGTCCGGGACCCAGGATCACAACCGAGTCCATGAACGAGATCTCGGCTGAATCCGGTGAGGTTGTGTATGCGCCAGATCAGGGACGCCGAACCCAGGCAGTCCTTGTTCTTCTGGCGCTTGTGGTTCTTATCGTTGTCTCGATGTGGGGGAGGACTCGACCATGAGACGTACGCTGCTCCTGATCCTTGCGGGTTTCGCTGTTGTTGCAGGGCTACTTCAAGTTCCCCCTCCCCCGGATGAGGTCCCAGACTTCGGCACAATTGATGTGACCGAACCGGATGGTGCCGTAGCCAGTCCGAGCTTCTGGTACTGCCCATGGGTCGAAGCCGGCGATGTCAAGGACACCGACATCATGGTCGCCACAGAAGCAAGTGTCGACGTCAGCCTGACTCTGTTCGATCCGGTCACGAACGAAGATCCAACCGTTGTTGACTACAGCATCGTCGGTCCGGGGGCTGCCGGTGTGGATACCGGTGGGATCCTGCGACGGGGCGAGTCCCCTGCGCTCGTGGAGATCTCTGATGGGCCAGCTGCTGCTGCGTCACTCGAATGGGCAGATTCATTGTTGTCGGGTGACCGGTGCATCGTATCGGTGCCCAAGGTCTGGTATCTCACGGGAGGTACCACGAAGACCGGGTCGTTCACCGAACTGAGGCTCTTCAACCCATTCGCAGACAACGCCGAGGTGACGATCACCGCGTATTCCGAGTTCGGAGTTGACGTTGTCGCCGAACTCGACGGTCTCGACGTCGCCGGCCGATCATGGACAACCATCGATATGGAGCGGTACCTGCCGTTCAGAGACGATCTGGCGTTCACCGTCACCTCGACGAACGGACTTGTCATCCCCGCCATCGTCCGAACCGATGATCGTGGCGAGGCGATGTGGCCAGGCTCAGCACCGTCTGAGACGTGGGACTTCCCGATCGTTACGACAGGCGGCCTGGAACCGTTCATCTCCGTCCTGTCTGCGGGCGATGATGACGTTCTCGTGACGGTCGACATCCTCACTGAGTCCGGTTCGTTGCGAAACGCCAGGGAGGTAACGATCGAGTCATCCGTCCCGACGCTCATCCCCCTCTCAGATCTAGCGGCACCGCCGTACGGTGTTCGCGTACGGGCGACCTCACCGGTCGCCGCTTCGGTCATTGCTGTGATCCCTGCAGCGGAGGTCGACGGTGGTGAGGGCGAGGTGCCTGACACGACGACGACCTCGAGTTCCACGACCACGACGATCGCATCCACCGAGGAGGACTTCATCAAGGGTCTCGCGGGGACGGTTGGTATCTCCCGGCCGGCATCGGAGTGGATCGTACCCATCGATACGTTCCCCAACAGTACGACCTCGCTTTGGATGCTCAACGCTGGAGCGAGCGCCGTGACGGTGGAAGTCGTGCCTCTCGGAGAAGTCGAGTATCACGGCGCGGACCACACGCTCACCATCGACGCGGGTGCGATTCTCGGAGTTGAGGTGGATGTCGGAATCGGAATCTACGGATACCACGTCAAGGCTGACGGTCCCGTATCGGTTGCGTGGGAGATGTCAGGAGATCGTGGAGCGGTACTCGTCACCGGGGTACCCACACAGTGAGCGATCCCGTTGTGCGAGCCGTGATCGTCCTGGTTCTCATGGCCGTTGCGATCCTCCTCGGTCTTGCAGCTCGGAAGGTGCAGAAGCCCGTACACCCCGCCATAACGGTTGGGGACGTCGGATCTCGACCGGGCGTTGTCTTGTTCACGTCGACGGATTGCAGCAATTGCAGAGACGCTATCGCGGCACTCGAAGCGCAATCGATCGACTTCCGCGAGGTCACATACGAACTCGAGCCGCAGAGGTTCGAATCGTGGGCGGTGCTTGCGGTGCCCCTTACCGTCGTTGTCGATGTCGCGGGAACCGCAGTTGGCACGTTCTCGGGTGTTCCGCACCAACGCGAGCTCGCGAGAGCGCTTCAAGAAGCCGGGATCGATCAGCGATGATGCAATCCTTGGTTGCCGAGTACCTGCGCCCTACCGTTTGGCGGCCATGATGGTTTCCTGTATCCGATGCTCCGGCCGTGCCACAACGATGCTGACATATGACCACGCGGAGGCAGAGGCCTACCTCGATGATGTTCGCGGCCATGAGCGTTCCTACAACGGGATGCTGCTGTGTGAGAAACACGCCGGGCGCTTCGTAGCGCCCTTGGGATGGACCACGATGGACCGACGTCGGATAGACCCGCGTCTGTTCTCAGGCGAAGGCGGTTGATCCATGCCCATCGATAGGGAAGTGCTCGAAGCAGTTCGAGAGATGGACGAACCAGAGCTGCGGAGGCTGTTCATGCTCACTCGGGCCCGGCTCGAGAAGCGTGGGTACGAGTTCCCCGATCTCGGACCCGATGTCAAGATACGCAAACAGATGGTTCGGTGCGGCAAGGAATCATGTACCACATGCCCCCACGGTCCCTACGTGTACGCCTATTGGATGGAAGACGGCAAGCAACGCTCCAAGTACCTCGGTCGTATCGACGACGTACCTGAAGCCGAAGACGAGTAGTCACGGACAGCGCGTGTTACGATTCGCGCAGTGCACGTCGCCGGGCAGCGACGCATGAAGGGAGCCCATGTGAAGAAGGCATCAGTCGACGGACTCGTCTGTACATCATGCGGACAGACTTCCGTGATCGAGATT
>JBDLJV010000081.1:0-9201 GCA_039714175.1 Actinomycetota bacterium | reverse complement strand
GCTATCCGTGAGGGTGGCCGCACTGTTGGTGCAGGCCGCGTCACAAAGATCATTAAGTAAGACGTAGTACGTAATACGTAGTACGTAACACGTACTACGCGAGAACAGAGTGAGCAACAATGAGTGACAAGAGACCGCCGATCACGCTTGCGTGTCAAGAGTGCAAGAGGCGTAACTACGTCACCACGAAGAACAAGACGAATACTCGTGAACGTATCGAGCTTCGCAAGTTCTGCAAGTGGTGTCGTGAGACGACGGCGCACAAAGAGACGCGGTAGTCACCAGCTGCTCAGAAGCAATGTTGAAGGCCCGCCGATCGGCGGGCCTTCTTCACGTTCTCGGTGCGCCCGTGCCGCGCGACCCGCCCTTAGCTGTTGATGGCGGCGATGAGTTTCTTGGGATTGAGCATTCCGTAGTCGAAGACGAACGATGAGCCATCCTGCATGTGGACGACGGCCTGCTTCATCAATCCTTTCTTGCGCAACTCGGCATGATCGACGTCAGCCCTTGGAAGGGTGAAACCGAAATCCGTGTCGGTGTCGTGGAAGTACGATGCGTGACCGCCAGATGCCGCAAAGGTGGCGAGCGCCCCTCCGATGCCTTTGACGATCTCGGCATTGGATGAGTCGTAGAGGCCGCTGTAGCGGAGGTCATCGTCGGTGAGTTTCAGCTTGCCGGTGATGCGACCGCCGTCTTCCGGGAGGTAGTTGATGGTCCACTCATTCGCTGCCATGGATTCTCCTGTTCGATGCCTCTTGCGACTATAAGCGCACATCCACGACCTACCCTCATCGCCACATGTCGGATCACATAACCCCAACCGATCTCGAAGGATGGTCCCTTGGCCCCGTCGAGGTCGCAGTTACCGCTGATCGCGTAGCCCTTTACGTGGATGTGACCGGTGACGATGCCGATCGCTGGATCGCCGAAGCCCCACCAGGGTTCGCGTCGGTGCTCCTGTTCGCTGTTGCTGACGAGTTCCTGTACGACCCTCGCATCGTCCCGTACACACGGACCCTGCTGCATCTCGATCAGTCCTTCTCCTATCTGGCACCGATCGCCGCCGACACGGCGCTGACCGTCACCGGTGAAGTGACCAGGGTGAGACAGAGAGCCGATTCCTACTTCGTGACCTTCAAAGCAGAGGCGCGCGATGGCCAGCACGTCATCCTGGAGTCGACGTCGACGTTTGTCCTTTCAGATCAGAGAGCAGAGAACAGAGAGCAGAGAGAAGAGCCTCCTGTACGTCTAAGGGGGGAGAACAGCGGGGCATTGCGGTCGGCGAGCCGGCATGATCTTGTGCGCTACTCGGCTGCGACGCGGGACTTCAATCCGTTGCACTGGGACCACGAGTTCGCCGTCGAGGCAGGTCTCCCGGGCACCGTCGTGCACGGTCTGCTGATGTATGCGTGGCTCACCCAGCAGGCATCGACGGAAGCCGGCGGGCGCAAGGTCGTGTCGGCCAAGATCCGGTTCCGAAGCGCACTGAGTCCAGCCCAGCAGGCATCCATCGCAACGACGCTCGATGGGGACAAGGTCGGCCTTGTGTTATCTGCGGGAGACGAGCAACTGGTGACCGGCACGGCTACCGTTGCCGCCACGACGGAGTAACGAGATGGAACGCGAACGAGTCGAACCTCCACAGCCGCAAGACCTCATCGAGAGAGCGAAGCAGGGCGACCGCGACGCATTCGGTGAACTCGTGGCACAGCATCAACATGAGGTGTTCACGTTGGCCGTCAGACTTGTCCGAGATCGCGATCTCGCCGCAGATGTCTCCCAGGACGCCTTCATCCGCGCCTGGCGGGCCATGCCGAAGTTCCGCGGCGATGCCAAGTTCTCGACATGGATGCACCGGATCACCGTGAACACCGCTTGGACACACCGTGCCAAGCAGAAGCGTGTGCGTCTCGATCCCCTCGAATCACTGACCAGTGAACCCCAAGCGTCGACGCTCGATCCCGAACGAGCCGGGGAAGCAGCCTCCGCGTCCCCCAGGATCGAAGCCGCGCTGATGGAGCTCTCGAGTTCCATTCGTGCTGTGGTTGTCCTCAAAGACGTCTACGGCTGGAGCCACTCCGAGATCGCCGACCACCTCGGGATCTCCGTCACCGCTGCAAAGGTGCGTCTCCATCGGGGACGCAAGGAGCTGAGGCACATGCTTCACGGATACCAGGACGGTGTCCATTGAACGTCCTCTGTTCCGCTGTCCATGTTGCCCTGCCGACCGTAGGCGAGGCCGCCATCACCGGTCCGCTGGCTGCCCACGTCGATTCGTGCATGCCGTGCAGGGGAGAGGTACTGCGCTACCGCCAGATGTACCGCGAACTCGACGCACTCGAGATCGACAGCCATCGTGCCCCGAGTGACCTGACGAACCAAGTCGTTGCCAATCTCGGACCGGTTGCGCTGGTGGAACACGAGCCGCGTAGGGACAATCGTCTCCCCGTTGCCGCCGCCGTTGTAGCCACTGCCGCCGCTGGCACTGCCGTGCTGTACAAGATCTACCGCGACCGAGCGGCCTAACGGCAGATACCCGACACCCGACACCCGACTCCCTGCGAGCGAAGCGAGGGACCTGATACCTGACGCCCGGTGCCTGATACCTGTATTTGGTTTACACTTCGGGTGAGGGGTCCATATACTCTCCGGCCGGGACCCAACCGGGTCGGAGGGGTGTAGCTCCAATTGGCAGAGCGCCGGTCTCCAAAACCGGATGTTGTGGGTTCGAGTCCCGCCACCCCTGCGAACTACTGAGGAGTACGTAGTTGAACCGTGAGATGCGACGCCTTCAGGCGAAGGAAGACGAGAGAGCGAAGAAGAAGCGCTCGGATGCTTCGCGCCCGAAGAAGTCCAAGAAAGATCAAGATCTCAGCCTCATCCAGCGGGTACAGAAGTACTTCCGCGAGGTGCGCCAGGAACTCAAGAAGGTTGCCTGGCCGTCACGGGATGAGCTGACAACCTACACCGTGGTCGTGTTCGGCATAACCACGATCCTGACCCTTGTCGTCTTCGGCATGGATTGGGGCTTCAACAAGCTCATCGTCAACGTCCTGAATGCGATTACCTGATGGCTGAAGCAGTGGAAGAAGTCGTAGCTGAGGAAGAATCCGCGGACGTTGTTGATCATCGTCCAGCGAGTCCCTATGACCTGCCCGGTGCGTGGTATGTGATCCACTCCTACTCGGGATACGAGAAGAAGGTCAAGGCGAACCTTGAGAACCGCGTCAAGTCGATGCATCTCGAGGACAAGGTTTTCGATGTCATCATCCCGATGGAGGATGTCGTCGAGTACAAGAACGGCAAGAAGGTCACCGTTGCCAGGAAGAAGTTCCCTGGCTATGTGCTTGTGCGCATGTATATGGACGACGACTCCTGGTATGCCGTTCGCAACACGCCGAATGTGACAGGCTTCGTCGGGTCGGGCACCAAGCCCAGTCCGTTGTCACGGCGTGAGGTCGAGAGAATTCTCGGAGTCGAGAAGGAAGAGGGCGCCAAGAAGGACAAACCGACCTTCAAGCCAGCGTGGGAGGTCGGCGAGACCGTCCGCGTTGTCGAAGGTCCGTTCGCGGACTTCAACGGTGTCATCGAGGACATCAACGTGGACCAGTCAAAGGTCCGTGTCCTCGTGGACATCTTTGGTCGCGAGACTCCGGTGGAACTCAACTTCGACCAGATCATCAAATACTGAACATCTAGTTCTAATAGGCAAGGAATCTGAAACATGGGTCGCAAGAAACTGATGACCGTGCTCAAGCTGCAGATCCCCGCCGGACAGGCAAGCCCTGCTCCGCCGGTCGGTCCTGCGCTGGGCCAGCACGGCGTGAACATCATGGACTTCGTCCAGGCCTACAACAACGCCACCCAGGCGCAGGCCGGGACGATCATTCCCGTCGAGATCTCGATCTACGAGGATCGCTCGTTCACGTTCATTACGAAGACGCCGCCGGCAGCCGTGTTGCTGCGCCAGGCAGCGAAGATCGAGAAGGGTTCTCCTGTGCCGCACAAGGAGAAGGTCGGCACGGTCACGAAGGCTCAGGTCCGTGAGATCGCTGAGACGAAGATGCCTGATCTCAACGCGAACGACATCGAGAACGCGATGTTGATCGTTGAAGGCACCGCCCGGTCCATGGGCTTGGATGTAGTCGAGGCCTAGCGGCCTCGAGGTAGTACGTATTACGTAGCACGAGAAGAGCCGCACCGGCGGCACACATACGTGGGAGGGTTTCGGCCCGTTTGCACCACGAAAGGAAACACCCGATGGGTATCTCAAAGAACCGCGCTGACGCAGAGCGCAGGTACGACGCCGAATCCGCGTATCCAGCTACAGACGCTGTCGATCTCGTGAAGACGCTCGCCTACGCGAAGTTCGACGAATCCGTCGACATCGTCTTCCAACTCGGAATCGATGCTCGTCAGGCAGATCAGATCGTTCGCGGAACCGTGTCACTGCCACACGGCACGGGCAAGGACGTCAAGGTCGTGGTGTTCGCCAACGATCAGGCCCAAGAGGCCGAGGACGCTGGTGCCGATGTTGTTGGTGGCAAGGATCTCGCCGACAAGATCTCCAGTGGCGATATGCCACTTGACTGGGACATCACGATCGCTACGCCGGACATGATGCCGGTGGTTGGAAAGCTTGGCCAGGTCCTTGGACCAC
Source organism: Actinomycetota bacterium (assembly GCA_039714175.1). Lineage (GTDB taxonomy): Bacteria > Actinomycetota > Acidimicrobiia > Spongiisociales > UBA5794 > B3-G11. The sequence goes on along the minus strand of JBDLJV010000081.1, from coordinate 4,541 downwards.
GTGGACTCATGCCGAACCCCAAGACCGGTACCGTCACCAAGGACGTCGGCAAGACGGTTGAGGCCTTCAAGGCCGGACGTGTTGAGTACCGCAACGATCGCTACGGCAACGTCCATGTTCCCATCGGGCGCGTCTCGTTCGAAGCGGACAAGCTCGTTGACAACCTCCTCGCGATCTCCGATGAGATCATCCGGTCACGGCCGGCCTCTACGAAGGGCAGGTTCATTCACAAGGTGGCCGTCTCATCGACGATGAGCCCAGGCGTCAAGGTCGACATTTCGTCGATCGAGGACGAGCTGAAGGAACGTCGCTAACACGCGTCGAACCAACGAATTGACGGTCTACGGCTGAACCCGTAGGCCGTTTTTTCGCGTTCTTGGCCAATTGGCGCTATTCCATACCCCAAATGTGCGGAATTTCCAGAATCAGGTTGACAACGGCAAGTACCGCGACGACCATATGGGCAGAGCAAGGGGCAAGTTGGAGGCAGGATAAAGAGGCGATCCACCACCGCCTAAGAGGTGGTTCCGGCACTTCGGGCCACGCAGGCCGGCCCCTACCCCGGCCCTCCGGAGTGACATGTGGTTGAACAGCATCCTGGCCCGCTGCTCAACCAACCTCGAAAGAGACCACCATCCTCCTCCAACCCTCCTTGCTTTCTTCGTCAGTCTGCACCTGACGAAGAAAGCAGATCGCTCGGCTCCACCTCGCTGATAGAGCAAAGAGAAAAGACCGCATCGCTTTGCTCGCTGAAAGACGGAACGACACCTGGTTCTTTGCGCGGATGTGGTCGGTCGCGTAGGCGACCGACCACATCCATCGACGCTGGTTGCTTGTCAGCCCTCTCCGCGGAAGGCGGCCGCTTGCAGGTCTGCGACCACGTCGCCATCGGTCTCGAAACTGTGCAGTTGATCACCGATGTATCCCGCTCGCGCAGGTCCGTGCGTATGCACCACGAGATGCACCTCTGCCCCTCGCGCGTCGGTCAGCCCATCACCGTTTCCGAGCATCGGGTGCCCGACGTTGAGCTGCCCTTCCCTGATGTGGCCTGCCCAGGCTGCAGCCCCGTTCCCGTCAACGATCGATCCTGCTGCCCACATGACGGACAGCCCGATGTCTGCACCGGTGAAGAGGTCGGGCAGATCGCATCGCGGACCGCTCGCGGCGGCCGCGTTGATGCACTCGCCCGGGTTGTTGAAGATGACGTACCAGATGGTCACGACATCTCCCGGGGTGAGAGAATCCGTCTGCATCCGGAACGAGATTCCGCTGTCGGTTCGCACGAGGCTCGCCGACCGGTAGGAGTCACCGGATGGATCGAGGTCGGCTGCACCGGGGAATGGATGGATATCTGCTTGCTGATGAGTCGCATCGTTGGTCGCCGCTACCGGAGCGGCCGATGCGACCACCATCATCACCGCAGCCAACGCCAGCATCGTTGCTCTTCTGCTCTTTCCCATTTCGACTTCCTTCCCTATGGCCATTCACACGGCCTCATTCGGTCGACCGACCGAAGTTGTGCAATGACAGTATGTCAGCCATGGGTGATTGTCAAGAGATTTGCCGGAGGTTCGCTTGACGGACCTCGCTGGACCACCTAGGTTCTCGGTCGAACGACCGAATTGAGGTCGAGTAGCCGCGTGATCGTGCATGAGCGGTACGCCTCGACGACATGGAGGAGCGACGAGTCATGGCGAAGGTGGATACGAGAATCAGAATCCTCGAAGCAGCGCGTGTGTGCCTTCTGTCTGATGGCTACGCAGCGATGTCCACTCGAAAGGTTGCAGTCGAGGCGAGTGTTCCGCTCTCCCAGATTCACTACCACTTCGGTTCCAAGGCCGACCTGATCCTGGCGGTGCTCAGATCAGAGAACGACAGCCTCCTCGATCGGCAGGCCAAGATGTTCTCTGAGGATCTGCCCCTCTCGAAGCGGTGGGACATGGCGTGTGACTTCCTTGATCAGGACCTCGAGTCTGGCTACGTGAGGGTTCTCCACGAGATGATGGCAGCCGGTTGGTCGTCGGAGGCCGTGGGAGCTGAGGTGCGCAGCATGTTGATGGGGTGGACCCGTGTTCTCCTCCAAGTCGCAGAAAGCGCAGAGAAGGCCGGAATCAGGTTCGGGATCCTGACACCCGATGATGTCGTGGCTCTCGTCGTGGCTGCCTTCCTCGGCTCCGAATCGATGATCCTGCTCGGGTTCGAGGGCGAGGGGATGCCATTGCGACAGAGCCTGCGGCGAATGGGCGTGCTGATCAAGGGCCTCGAGGAAGGAACCGAGTGAGAGCGCGGTTCCCCGACACGGAGGGCTTCGTTGAGCGGAACGGTGCCAAGATCTTCTACGAGGTGTATGGGAACGAGGGTCCCACGATCCTCCTCGCACAGTCATGGCAGACGTGTCACTCGCGTCTGTGGAAGATGCAGATTCCGTACCTGGCTCGTCACTTCCGGGTGGTGACCTATGACCCGATCGGCAACGGCAAGTCGGATCGCGATGTCGATGCATCCCGGTTCAGGACGTCCGAGGTCATCGCCGACGTGATCGCCGTACTCGACGAAACACAAACAGCAACCTGCGTCGTCGCTGGACTCTCCTATGGCGGAGGCGTGGTCACGCTGCTTGCCGCGCTTCACCCCGAACGTTTCGACGGTGTGATCCCGATCGCTGCATCACACTTCTGGGGTGTCCCGCTCGAGGACGGAGATGACGGACCGTGGGCCTCATACGGCGCTGAGTTCTGGAGAGAGGACTGGCGCGCATTCGTTGAGCCATGGTTCGATGTGTGCAACTCCGATCCGCACTCAACGAAAGGATTCGACGACAGCGTCAGGTGGGCCATGGAGACGACCGGCGAGATCATCGCCAGGGCGTCCGAGGCCGGTCCCAGCTATGACCCCGACGAACTCGAAGCTGCAGTTCGGGCGATCGATATGCCCTGTCTGATCATCCATGGAACCGGTGACAGGATCATCAGCCACGAGAGTTCAAAGGTGCTCCAGAACATGATCCCGAACTCCGAACTCCTGATGATCGAGGGTGCTGGGCACATTCCGATCATGCGCTACCCGGTGCAGGTGAACCATGCGATCAGGGACTTCATGCATCGGGTGTACCCACAGCAACGACCGGACGCAACGTGGCACATAGGGAACACCAGACCCAAGCGCGCCCTCTTCATCTCGTCCCCAATCGGACTTGGTCACGCCCGGCGTGATATCGCGATTGCCGACGAATTGCGCCTTCTCCATCCCGATGTCGAGATCGATTGGCTTGCACAGGACCCGGTGACCCGGGTGCTCGACGCAAGCGGGGAGACCATCCATCCGGCGTCGCCACTGATGGCGAGCGAGTCCGGTCACATCGAGAGCGAATCGGGGGAGCACGACCTGAACGCGTTCCAGGCGCTTCGCAACATGGACGAGATCCAGGTTGCGAACTTCATGCTCATCGATGAGGTGGTGGGTGCCGGTCAGTACGACCTGATCGTGGGCGACGAGTCATGGGAGATGGATTACCACCTCCACGAGAACCCGAACCTCAAGAAGGCTGCCTATGCGTGGTTGACGGACTTCGTGGGATACGTGCCGATGCCAACGGGCGGCGAGCGTGAAGCGTTCGTCGCAGCCGACTACAACGCCGACATGATCGAGCAGATCGCCCGCTATGGCCGTGTCAGGGACAAGGCGATCTTCGTTGGGAATCCGGATGACGTCATTCCTGGCACTTTCGGGCCGGATCTCCCCGTCATCAGGGACTGGACCGAACAGAACTACGACTTCGCCGGGTACGTGACGGGATTCGACCCCGAGGCACTTGGCGATCGTGCCGAAGTGCGATCAGAACTCGGCTACCACGAAGACGAGAAGGTGTGCATCGTATCGGTCGGTGGCTCCGGTGTCGGGGTGGATCTCATCAAGCGCGTCGTTGAGTCGTATCCGCAGGCTGCCGGGGAGGTGTCCGATCTACGCATGATCGTGGTCGTGGGGCCCCGCATCGATCCGGCGTCTCTTCCGCAGGTGCAAGGTGTCGAGTATCGCGAATACGTCGACAGGCTGTACCGGCATCTGGCAGTTGCCGACCTGGCGATCGTTCAGGGTGGCCTGACCACGACCATGGAGCTTGCCGCGTCGAAGGTGCCGTTCATATACGTTCCGCTGCGCAATCACTTCGAGCAGAATTTCCACGTCCGCGCCCGTCTCGGTCGCTACCGGGCTGGCCGCTACATGGACTACGAGGACGTCGTACCGAACAACCTCGGCACGGTGATGGCCGAAGAGATCGCCAGGGACCTCGACTACATGGATGTGGAGACCGACGGCGCCGCCAGAGCAGCAGCGATGATAAGCGAGCTGATCTAGCGATCAGCTCGCAGATCGGTCGCTTCGCTCCCTGACCGACAACCGACCGTTCGCTGCGCTCACGCTCCGAAGTCCGACATCGGATGTCGGATGTCGGAAATCTGATGTCGGTTGTGGTCGGCAGTAGGTACACTGCCGACCACAACCACATACCGACCCGAGACCGTTGGTGCCACCAGGCATAA
>JBDLJV010000080.1:0-9235 GCA_039714175.1 Actinomycetota bacterium | reverse complement strand
CTCTGCTCAGGTCTCCAGACGGTATCCAACGCCGCGGATCGTGGTGATCTCGGGAGCATCGGCATCCGTCTCGAGCTTGCGGCGGAGCCGCCGGATGTGTTGATCAAGGCTCTTCGTGTCGCCCCAGCCCATCCCCCACAACTCGTCGAGCAGGCGGTCCCGCGTGACGATCCGACCGGCTCGGCTCATCAGCATGTGCATGACCTCGAACTCCTTGCGAGGAAGGTCGAACACCTCGTCACCCACCGTGAGCTCGTAGCGATCCGTATCGAGTCGCACCGAGCCAACAACCATCGACTCGACTTCCGCAACTGTCGTGGCCCGGCGCGACACCGCCCTGATCCGGGCTATCAACTCCCGCCCGGAGTACGGCTTCGTGAGGTAGTCATCAGCACCAAGCTCCAGCGCCGTCACAACGTCTGACTCCGCATCCTTTGCGGACACGACGATCACGGGGGTCTGCGAGTCCTTTCGGATCGACCTCAGCACATCGAGTCCCGACACGGACGGCAGCATGAGATCGAGAAGGATGGCATCGAAGGACTGGGAGCGGAACTCCTGAAGTGCGTCACGTCCGTCGAGCACCGCAACCGTCTCGATCCCTTCAGCGCCAAGCGCCACCTCGAGCGCCTCGACATATGCGGGCTCGTCTTCGACAATCAGTACACGCACGTCAATCCTCCTGTGCGATGGGCAGCAGCATGTGGAACGTAGATCCGACACCTAGTTCGGACTCCAGGCCGACGGTGCCGCCATGGGCCAATGCCACGTTCTTGACAATCGACAGACCGAGTCCGGTCCCTCCCGATTCGCGACTACGGGCACGATCGACACGGAAGAATCGCTCGAATACGCGATCCTGGTATCGCTCAGGAATTCCGATTCCTGTGTCCCGAATCTCAATACGGACCTCAGACTCTTCCGCAATCGCGCTGTACGTCACTGCACCCTTGACGTCTCCAATGGATGAATAGGCAATGGCGTTGTCCAGAAGATTCCTGACTGCCGAGATGAGCTGGTCGCGAGAACCCTGCACAGCCACGTCGTTGACTTCGCCAGCGATCAACGAGATTCCTCGATCATCAGCGACGGTCCGGACCGCATCGGTTGCTTCCTTCAACAGGCCAGCAATGCCGACGGGTGCGAACTCCTCGCCGAGGGACTGCGTCTCTGCGAGTTGCACGACATCATCGATGACGTTCGACATGCGCACCGCTTCGTCACTCAGGCGACTCGCGAGCCGGGCCCTTTGGATCTCATCATCGGTACCTGCGAGCGTTTCGGCGAGCAGGGAGAGCGCTCCCAGAGGGGTCTTCAGTTCATGACTGGCATTCGCGACGAAATCCGATCGCATCGCGTGAACCCGTCTCTCCAAGGACAGGTCCTCCAGATAGATGGCAACCGAGTGGTGGCGGGAATCACTACTCAGCACCGGAACAGCACGCAATCGGAGGACCTGTCGGCTGGGGTCATACAGGTCAACCTCCATCTCCTCAGCGCGTCCCGAACGCGAGACTCGCTGGGCCAGGGTCGCCACCCGGACCCTGAGCATCGATTGCTCCCCCTCACCTCCGAGCAGCACGTCGGCGATGTCGTTCGAGCACTCCGGTTCGCCTGATTGGTTCAACCAGACAACACCGATCGAGGCGCCCTTGATGACCGCCTCGAGAGCAACAGCTCGCTGACGATCCGATTCTGCTTCCGCTGACACGATCCGCAGCGCCTGCACAACCGCTTCCCCCGACTCCTCGGAGCCGACGACATTCGCAGCCCTGCGCAGGGAAGCTTCCGCCGCAACCGCCCGCCGGCGCGTCCTCATCAGTGCCGCCAGCGACGCGACCGCAACTGCCAATCCGACGATGAGAAGAACCTCCATCCACGCGACTATAGGAATCGCTGACGCGCGGTCAGGCAGCGATCGAGCAATCGCCCACAAGTTCACGCTCAGTTCACGTCGACGTGGGGTTCCCATCATGCACGGTCGATAGCTTCTCGACCATCACCCATCAAGGAAGGACTCACATGATCACGCTCAGGAAGCTCGCGGCACTCTTCGCAGTGCTCGCGCTCGTTACAGCAGCTTGCAGCTCAGGTTCGGACGACACCACGACGACGGAAGCCAGTTCGTCGGGCGGAGACGCCACGACCACGACGCTGGCGCCATCTGGTGGAGGCGATACCTCAGACCTCGGCCTGCCCGTCATCGACCCGCTCGACGTGCCAGAAGGTGATATTGCCATCGCTGGTTCATCCACCGTCTTCCCACTCTCCGTGGCGGTTATCGACCAGTGGCAGGATGAGGGCGGACCCGCCTATGCCATTGACTCGATCGGCTCCGGTGGTGGGTTCGAGCGTTTCTGCGTCGAGGGTGCGTCTGACATCTCGAATGCAAGCCGTCCGATCAAAGACGAGGAAGTCACCGCTTGCGGTGAGATCGGCCGTGATCCGATCGAGATCCGTGTCGGTACCGATGCACTCTCCTTGGTCATCTCCAAGTCGAACTACTTCGCTCAGGACCTGACCATTGAGGAGATCGCAGCCGCGTTCGCGGCTCCTGCCGGCGCCACTTGGGACACCATCAACTCGGCGTTCCCCGCTCATCCAATCCAGGCGTTCTCGCCGGGAGCAGACTCGGGTACGTTCGACTACTTCAACGAGGTTGTCTTCGACGAGGCAGAGCCTTCGCCGATCCTCTCCGCTGGTGTGGTAGAGATCGTCGGCGAGGATGACAACCTGACCGTCCGCGGTGTCGCAGACGACGGTTGCACCGAAGGTGATCTCACCTCGACCTGCGCCATCGGCTACTTCGGGTATGCCTTCTATCAGCAGAACTCCGACATCCTCGAGGTTGTCGCGGTCGATGCTGGTGACGGACCCGTTGCTCCGAGCGTGGACACGGTGAACGACAACACCTATCCGATCTCCCGTCCATTGTTCATGTACACGGACGCAGGCATCGTGGCCGACAAGCCACAGGTCGCCCAGTTCATCGCCTACTACCTGAACAATGTGAATGATCTGATCGGTGATGTCGGCTACTTCCCCGCACCACAGGAGAACCTGCAGGAGGCAGCTGACGCCATTGCAGCAGCCGCGGGCTTCTAGAAAGCGTCGATGAGCCCCGGCGACCCAGTAAGCGCATCGTACGGTTCCGGCTGGCTTCGGCCAGCCGGAACCGTACGATGCGCACAACGAGCCTGTCGTGAGACGGCAGCTTCCAACAGGACCCCGATCTGAGGCATGACCACCGACCAGAACACCACCGAATCGATCCGGGATCAACTCACCAAGAAGCGACGACCGGGTGAGGCGATCATCGTCGTCCTGCTGTTCGTTGCAGGCACCATTTCGATCGCGATCACCGTCGGAATCCTCTGGGAGCTGGGCAAGGAGTCACTGCTCTTCTTCCAGGACGAGGTAGTCACCCTCTCCAACTTCTTCACGTCCACCGTCTGGCAGCCGCAAGCAGGATCCTTCGGCATCTGGCCCTTGATCCTTGGCACGTTGCTCATCACGGTCATCGCGCTGCTCGTAGCAGTACCCATCGGCCTCGCAACGGCCATCTACCTCTCCGAGTACGCCAGCGACCGCGTGCGGGGCTTCTTCAAACCGGTACTCGAGATCCTCGTGGGAATCCCGACGGTAGTTTTCGGCTTCTTTGCGATTACGTTCATGACACCTCTGCTCCGCTCCATCTTCGGCACCAGTGTCGTCGGCTTTTTCAACGTCCTATCAGCAGGGATCGTCGTCGGATTCCTCATCGTCCCGCTCGTCAGCTCGCTCGCCGAAGACGCCATGTCTGCTGTTCCGGACGCTCTGCGCCAGGCTGCCTACGGCCTGGGTGCATCGAAGCTCGAAGTCTCGCTTCGTGTCGTCGTGCCCGCTGCTCTGTCGGGGATTGCTGCCGGGATCGTCATCGCCATGTCCAGAGCGGTCGGCGAGACAATGGTGGTAACTCTTGCCGCTGGTGCGTCACCCCGTAACTTCGAACTCGGACAGGACCCGTTGTTCGGGTACATCCTCAATCCGTTCCAAGGGGCACAGACGATGACCGGCTACATCGCCATCACTGCCAGCGGTGACATCAGCTACAACACCATCGACTACAACTCCATCTTCGCGATCGGCCTCACCCTCTTCATCATGACGCTCGGTCTCAATTCACTCAGCCGCCGGATCGTCAGGCGCTTCAGGCAGGAATACGAATGACGACCACCCAGGAGCGCCCTGAACACGTCGACCTCTTCCCCACGGGCGAGGAGTATCTCGAGCTGCTGGGGAAACGAACACGGCGTGCACGGATCGTCCACATGGCACTGATGTCCGCAATGATTGTCGCCGTGCTCGCACTCATGTCGTTGCTGTACACGATCATCAACGACTCCTTCGGACTCGTCGCCCAAGTGAATCAGAACGAACCCGAGAACGTCGTTGCGTCGATGGGCCATGACCCGGCTGAAGTGGGACTCAGCGATCTCAGCAAGGATGAGCTCGTTGAGGTCCTGGAAGCCGGAATCAGCAACAACGTCGGACGTCGACTGGAGCGCGAGCAGCGCTTCTACGACGACCGCCTCGTCTTCGAGTCACAGGCGAAGTGGGACGAGGTCTGCGCAAGGGAGGAACCACCCTCAGGATGCAGCTCAAACGGGCGCGGACATGCCAACGTCCTACTGCTCGTCGAAGAGCGCATCATTGCCCCGGATATCGTCGCCACAGCCACTTTGAGTGCGTCGATCCGTGACCCCAGAGCATTCGAGGACGAGGTCGAGAGATCATTCATTGACAATCCCGACCGATACGGTGACTACACCTTCGATCAGGTTCGATTCGATTGGCGAGCTTGGTTCAGTTGGAAGTTCATCACGAGTCCGTCATCGTCAACCCCCGAGATCGCGGGCATCAGCACGGCGATCCTCGGATCGCTCTGGCTTGTTCTGATCACCGTCTCCTTCGCTGTCCCGGTAGGAGTAGGCGCCGCGATCTACCTCGAGGAATTCGCCAAGCCGACTCGTATCAACGACTTCATCCAAACGAACATCAACAACCTTGCCGGGGTACCGTCGATTATCTACGGCATGCTCGGCTTGGCCATCTTCGTCCGCGTGTTCGAGCCGATCACCTCCGGAGCCGTCTTCGGCGACTACGCCCCGAACGGACGCACCGTGCTTTCGGCTGGCCTGACCCTCGGTGCCCTTACCCTGCCGGTGGTCATCATCGCGTCCCAAGAAGCGATCCGAGCTGTCCCCAACTCGCTCAGACAGGCCGGCATGGGCCTCGGAGCAACGAGGTGGCAGACGGTCCGGGCTCACGTTCTCCCACTTGCCATGCCCGGCATCCTGACCGGGACAATCCTGGCAATCGCTCGCGCCATCGGAGAGACAGCCCCCCTGATCCTCGTCGGTGCTGCCGGCTTCATCACGACGAGCCCTTCCGGACCATTCTCACAGTTCACAGCCCTCCCCATCCAGATCTTCCAATGGACAGCCCTCCCTCAGGAGGAATGGCAACATCTCGCGGCGGCCGCAAGCGTCGCTCTGCTGTTGCTGCTACTCATGCTGAATACCGGTGCAGTGCTCCTTCGGAACAAGTACGCCAGGAGAATGTGAACATGAGCGACAGACACGAACCGGCGGGGGTTGACACAACGTGGCGGGATGAGGACGACGGCGACCTCGTCGAGGACTTCCCGACGCCTGAAGTGGCCCCGACAGAACACCCCAGTAGCATCGACCGGCCTCAAGAGTCCGAAACGGTGCTCGAGACGCGAGACATGAACGTGTTCTACGGAGACTTCAAAGCCGTTGCCGAGGTATCGATCGGTTTCGCCAAGAACGAGATCAATGCGCTCATCGGCCCATCGGGTTGCGGCAAGTCGACAGTCCTCCGATCCCTCAACCGCATGAACGATCTCATCCCAACCGCCCGTGTCGAGGGGAAGGTTCTCTATCACGGTGAGGACATCTACGCCCCCGGCATCGACCCGGTCGAGATTCGTCGCCGAATGGGCATGGTGTTCCAGAAGCCGAATCCGTTCCCCAAGTCGATATTCGACAACGTTGCATGGGGCGCGAAAATCAACGGCTTCAAGGGCTCGAAGGCTGATCTCGGGGATCTTGTAGAGGAATCATTGAGACAGGCAGCATTGTGGGAAGAAGTGAAGGACAAGCTCAAGGACAGCGGGCTGTCGCTATCCGGCGGCCAGCAGCAACGCCTGTGCATCGCTCGTACGATCGCGACCCAACCCGACGTTGTGCTGATGGATGAACCAGCCTCTGCACTTGACCCGATAGCCACTCTGCGCATCGAGGAACTGATGCTCCAACTCAAGGAGAACTACTCGATCATCATCGTGACGCACAACATGCAGCAGGCGGCGCGAGTTTCAGACAAGACGGCGTTCTTCAACGTTGCACTCGATACGAAGGGACAGCGAACCGGCTTTCTCGTAGAGTTCAGTCCTACAGAGGAACTGTTCACCACTCCCAGGGAACAGGCTACCGAGGACTACATCACCGGACGGTTCGGATAGGAGCGACGATGACGGATCCCGCCACACATCACATACAAGAGGGCGAGATCGAGCTTCGCCATCACTTCGATGACGAACTCGACGATATCCGCAGTCATCTCGTCGAGATGGGCACGATGGTCGTGTCGAATACCAAGCACGCAACGGTCGTGCTCACCGAAAACCGCCTCGATGAGATCGACTCGGTGATCGACGCAGATGAGCCGATCAATGAGATGTACTCGGAAACCGAAGCGCATGTATTCCAGGTACTTGCCCTCCAACAGCCCGTCGCCTCAGATCTGCGGTTTCTTGTTGCCACCACGAGGATCCTCTACGAACTCGAGCGGACCGGGGATCTCGCAGTCAATCTCGTCAAAGCGCTCAGGCGCATCGACGGCATTCCGACGGAGTCCGGACTCCAGACGATGGTCGCTCGCCTCGGAGAGGCATCAGCTGCCATGTTCAGCCGGGGGATCGAGGCGATCGCGTCGATGGATGCCGGCATCGGCGAGCGTGCCGACCAGGAAGATGAACTCGTCGACAATTTGACCGAGGATCTCTTCACGCTCGTCACCGAGCGGCAGGAACGCCTTGGACTGGATGTTTCTGTCGCCCTGTTTCGGATCGGCCGCTTCTATGAGCGAATCGCCGACCACGGCGTGAACATCGCTCAGAACGTGACGTTCATGGTTACCTCCGTGATGCCAGAGGACCAGTAGTCGAAGCGAGCGAGGCAGAGCTTCGCTGCGATACGGAGTACTACAACGGCAGCCACCACCGGTCGGCCAGCAGACTGCCCCCGAATTCATTAGGATTCCGGTGAACAATCCCCTGGAAGACTGACGCAGACTGCCCCGTGAGCGACCCTGAGCTCCCCAACACATCTCCGATCGTCGACGAAACCAAACGTCGGATGCCCCCGCTGGTTCGCTCTTTCGTCGTCATCTTCCTCCTGTATCTGTTCCTTATCGGTGTCAAGCTCCTCGAGTCGGGGGTCAAGGGCCTCGGAAGCGACACCGCGGGCGGACTTTTCGATGGGATCACCAACCCACTCGCGGCGCTCTTCGTCGGCATCCTCGCCACCGTGCTCGTGCAGTCCTCCTCGGTTACGACAGCAACGATCGTTGGCCTTGTCGCCGCCGGACAGCTGCCGCTGGAGACTGCGATCCCAATGATCATGGGTGCCAACATCGGCACATCGGTCACGAACACGATCGTGTCGCTTGCTCATGCCCGAAGGAGTGACGAATTCAGACTCGCGTTCTCGGCAGCGACGATGCACGACTTCTTCAACGTCATCGCTGTGGCAATCCTGCTGCCCGTGGAGCTGGCCACCGGTTTCCTCCAAAGCACAGCAAGCCGGATCGCAGGACTCCTGCCGGCTGGCGAGGACGCCACGTTCGACTCCCCGATCAAGGGTGCCGTGAAGTGGGGCGCAAAACAGGTTCAGCATCTCGTTGAACCCCTATTCAGCTCAGACACCGCACTCGGAATCGCCCTGATTGTCGTCGGGATCGCGATCATCTTCTTCGCCCTCACGTACATCACAAAGAACATGAAGGTGTTGATCGCTGCACGGATCGAACGGTCTGTCAACGCAGCCCTCGCAAAGAGCGGCATGATCGGCATCATGGTGGGAGTCCTTGTAACCGTCGCCGTTCAGTCATCGAGCATCACCACATCGATCCTCGTCCCGATCGTTGCCTCGGGAATGCTGCTCGTGCGCAACGCCTATCCGATCACGCTCGGCGCGAACATCGGAACCACTGTCACAGCGCTCATCGCTGCGCTGGCGACAGGCTCGGTCGACGGCATGACGATCGCCCTGGTTCACCTCTTGTTCAACGTCATCGGAATCCTGATCGTCTATCCGTGGGGCAAGATCCGGTACATCCCAGTGATGCTCGCAGAGAAGCTTGCAGAGATCGCCGTGACCAAGAAGTGGATAGCCGTGGTGTACACCACAACCATGTTCATCGTCATTCCGATCGTCGGTATTGTTGTTCTCAGCTAGGAGGCAATCGTGGTAATGGAATTCTTCAGGGGCGGTTCGAGCAACGAGCTCGACGTTGTCGAGCAGAACATCGTTGGCATGCTCCGCGATGGCAACGATGTCTTCACGACCGCGACGGACGCTCTCTTTGGTGGTGGAAAGTCGAAAGAGACCAAGAAGGAAGTGCGCACGACCGACAAGGGCATCAATGAGGCCCAGCAGGACGTCCGCCGATCCCTCTTGATCCATGCCGCGGTGAACGGCAGCGACCTGCCACTCGTGCTCCAGTATGCGTCAATCGTCAAAGACGCCGAGCGTATCGGCGATTACTCGAAGAACATGTACGACCTGGTCAAGTACGGGGCGAACTTCGAAGGTGCTGCCGACGAGGAGGAACTCGAACGATTCCGAGACAAGGTGAGCCGGCTCATCTGCGATGCCTCAGATGTGTTCGAGGCGAAGGACGCCGACGCAGCCCAGCGCCTCCTCGGCAAGGCCGACGCCTTCCTCGACGAGTACGACTCCCACGTTCGAGCTGCCTACGAGTCGTCGGGGGATACGGCAGACGCTGTCGCAAGGGCGCTGTACTTCCGCTTCCTCAAGCGAACAACGGCCCACGTGATGAACGTGTTGACCTCTCTCGTCCAACCCCTCGACCGCCTCGACTATTACGACGAAGCTAAGGAAGACCGGTAGGTCTTCCTTAGCTTCGTAGACATCCGATATCCGAT
>JBDLJV010000079.1:0-9348 GCA_039714175.1 Actinomycetota bacterium | reverse complement strand
CCGATGATTGCGAGCATGAGAATGACACGGAAATAGAGCTCTCCATCGGGACTCACGGCGATCGTCAGTCGGCTGAAGAGGTCTACAAAAGCATCAGGTATGCCTCGCTGCACGGCAATGGACCACGCCACCCACACGCCGAGTACCCATACGAGCGCGCCGATCGTGTTCAGGACAAAGCTGACCTTGAGCACTGTCCAAGCATCGATCTTGCGAATGATTCGGCGAACCCGGCGGACCGGCATAGTGCCTCCTTGCGCGGCAAGTGTACCGAGAGAGTCCCGTACGGCCTGCCATTGAGACGTCGGGCCGTGCCGAATGGTTCCTACTCGTCGTCACCGTTCGATGCAATGGCGAGCGCTGACAGAGTTGCTCCATCGGAGAGGTTTATCACCTTGACACCGGTTGAAGGCCTCTTCTGCCGCGAAATCGACTTCGCTTCGGCACGCATGACGATGCCATCAGACGACGTGACCACGATCTCGTCGGAAGCCGAAACGGCACGAGCAGCCGCCACGACACCTCGCACCCGTGTGAGCTTGATGGATATCACTCCAACACCGCCACGGTTCTGAACACGGAACTCATCCATCTTGATCCGCTTCCCATAACCGCCAGAGGTCAGCAACAGCACCTCTTCGGCCTCATCTGCAACAGCTGCAGAGACAACCTGATCCTCGGCACGTAGCTTGATCCCACGGACACCCTGTGACGCCCTCCCGGTCGGGCGGACATCGTTCTCGTCGAACCGGATACCCATGCCATTCCTCGTGAGCATCATGAGGTCCGATTCACCATTCGTCTCACGCACGGCGACAACCTCGTCACCCTCCGTCAGGTTGATGGCGACAAGAACCTGGTTCCGAGAGTCATAGTCCGAGAACTTCGACTTCTTCACGAGACCGTTCTTGGTGAACATGACGAGATACTTGTGCGTCTCATAGTCCCGCATATCGATGATCGCCTCGACAACCTCATCGGCATCAAGCGGAAGAACGGATTGAATGAGCTGTCCCTTGGCAGTCCGATCCTTGCGCGGGATCTCGTGTGCGCGGACCCTGTAGACCTTGCCACGGTTCGTGAAGAACAGCAGATAGGAGTGTGCTGTCGTGTGCAACAGGTGCTCGACGACATCGTCACCCTTCAGCCCTGCACCCTTGATGCCGCGACCGCCTCGACCCTGGGTCCTGTACGCCTTTGCCAGAACCGACTTGATGTACCCCGATGCCGAGACACTCACAACGAGTTCCTCATCAGCAATGAGGTCTTCGAGTGACATCGTTCCCAGATCAGGAACGATGCGGGAACGGCGCTCGTCGCCGAACTTGTCCCTGATCTCGGTGAGTTCCTCACCGATCAGATCACGACGCTTCTCCTCGTTCGCCAGTAGGTCTTCGAGGTACTTGATCGTCTTTTCGAGCTCTCCCAGCTCATCTCGGAGCTTGGAGGTCTCGAGAGCGGTCAGTCTGCGCAGCGGCATGTCGAGGATGTGGTTGGCCTGGATCTCGGTCAGTTCGAAGTTCTTCATCAACGAAGCGCGGGCCTCGTCGACGTTCGCTGAGTTGCGAATGATCTTGACGACCTCGTCGATGTTGTCGAGGGCAATGAGCAGGCCTCGCAAGATGTGTGCCCTGGCCTCCGCCTTGTCGAGGCGGTACTTCGATCGGCGCTCGATCACCTCGAGCTGATGGTCCACGTAGTAGTGGACGAGCTGCGCAAGGTTCAGTGTTCTCGGCACGCCATCCACGAGGGCGACGTTGTTGACAGAGAACGTGTCCTCGAGCTGGGTGTGCTTGAACAGGAGATTGAGAACCACCTGAGCGTTCGCATCCTTCTTCAGCTCGATGACGAGACGCGTGCCGTGCCTGTCAGATTCGTCCCGAAGGTCGGCAATACCAACGATCGTCTTGTTGCGAACCAGGTCAGCGATCTTCTCCATGACACGATCTCTGGAGACCTGATACGGGATCTCGGAGACGACGATCGCCATCCGGCCCCGCTTCGCCTCAACGACATCAGTGACCGCACGCATCTTCACCGAGCCGCGCCCTGTCAACAGTGCGTCCTTGACTCCCTTGTTCCCGACGATGTAGGCACCCGTGGGGAAGTCCGGACCTTGGACGAAGGACATGAGGTCCTCAACCGTCGCGTCACTGTTGTCCAGCGCATACAGAACCGCATCAGAGACCTCTGCAAGGTTGTGAGGCGCCATATTCGTGGCCATGCCGACAGCGATACCGGTGGAACCATTGACCAGCAGATTCGGGAACCTCGCAGGGAGAACCTCGGGCTCCTGACGCTCGCCGGAGTAGTTGTCCCTGAAGTTGACGGTGTCCTCGTCGATACCGTCGAGCATGTGTGCGGACAGCTTCGCCAGTCTCGCCTCTACGTATCGCATTGCAGCCGGCGGATCGTCAACCGTTCCGAAGTTGCCTTGGGGATCGATCAGCGGATTGCGTAGGGCGAAGTCCTGAGCAAGACGCACCATGGAGTCGTACACGGCCTCCGGAGCATGTGGGTGAAACCAACCGACAACGTCACCGACGACTCGTGATGCTTTCCTATACGGCGTTCCCGGACGGATTCCGCTGTCCCACATCGAGTACAGGACTCGTCTGTGAACCGGCTTCAGACCATCGCGAGCATCGGGGAGAGCGCGAGACACGATGACCGACATCGCATACTCGAGGAACGAGTCCTGCATCTCTCGTTCGATATCTACGGATCGATACGCTGGCTTCTCTTCGTGATTCGTCATCTGCGATCTTCCCTACGCGTCCAGGAATCGGACGTCTTTTGCGTTCTGCTGGATGAAGGTCCGTCTGGCTTCAACATCGTTGCCCATCAATGTCGAGAAGGTCTCCTCGGCAGAGAACTGCTCCTCGAGATCGACTCGCAGCAACGTGCGTACGTCGGGATCCATCGTTGTGTCCCAAAGTTCGTCGGCGTTCATCTCACCAAGGCCCTTGAAGCGCTGGATATTGATCTTGCGTCCCTCGTTCTCCGCCTTGAAGCGATCGAGTTCGGCATCGTTCTCTATCCATGTCGTCTTCGTTCCGATCTTGGCCGAATACAGCGGCGGTTGGGCGATGTAGACATAGCCGTGCTCGATGATCTCGGGCATGTGCCGGAAGAAGAACGTGAGCAGGAGGGTGCGAATGTGCGCTCCATCGACATCGGCATCCGTCAGGATGACAACCCTGTGATACCGGGCCTTGTCGATGGTCATCTCCTCACCGATTCCGGTTCCGATGGCGGTTATGAGTGACTGGACTTCGTTGTTCTGCAGAACCCGTGCGAGCCGATTCTTCTCAACATTGATGATCTTGCCCCGGATCGGCAGAATCGCCTGGAACTCGGAGTTCCGAGCCTGCTTTGCCGACCCTCCGGCCGAGTCGCCCTCGACGATGAAGAGCTCGGAGAGCTCGGGATCCTTCGATGAGCAGTCCGACAGCTTGCCGGGGAGCCCGCTCGACTCGAGAAGGCTCTTGCGGCGGGTCAGATCACGCGCCTGTCGTGCCGCTGCCCTGGCTCGTGCGGCCTGACTCGCCTTGTCCACGATTCGGCGACCGTCTCCGGGGTGCTTGCCGAACCACTCAGGGAGTGCCTGGTTCATTGCCTTCTGGACAAATGACTTGATCTCGGTGTTCCCGAGCTTGGTCTTGGTCTGGCCCTCGAACTGTGGCTGGCGGACCTTGGCCGAAATCACGGCCGTGAGTCCCTCGCGCACGTCATCCCCCTGGAGATTCTTGTCCTTCTCCTTGAGAACGTTCCTATCGCGGGCGAAGTCGTTCACGGCCTTCGTCAGGGCCGTGCGGAATCCTTCTTCGTGTGTGCCACCCTCGTGCGTGTTGATGTTGTTGGCAAAGGACAGGACGGACTCGGTGTAGCCACTGGTCCACTGCATCGCAATCTCGATCTCGCCGGTGTCGTCCTTGTGCTCGAAGTAGGCGACTTGCTTGTGGATCGGGTCGCGGCTGGAGTTGAGGTGCTTGACAAAGTCGATGATCCCTCCGGCGTACCGGAACGTCTCGTCGATCGGTTCCTCCGGTCGGGCGTCGTGGAACCTGATCTCAAGACCCTTCGTGAGGAAGGCCATCTCGCGCAACCGGTTGATGACGGTCTTGGCCGTGTACTCGGTGGTCTCCTCGAAGATGTCCGGATCTGCCCAGAACGTGACCTGGGTACCGGTCCTCTTCATCGGTTTTGCCTTCTTGACCTTCGCTGTCGGGATGCCATACTCGAAGCTCTGCACCCACAGGTGCCCATCGCGTACAACCTCTACGTCAGTTCGTGTCGAGAGTGCGTTCACCACAGAGATACCGACACCGTGGAGGCCGCCGGACACCTGGTAGGCGCCTGAATCGAACTTGCCCCCGGCGTGCAGTGTCGTCATGACCGTCGTGAGAGCAGCCTCGCCGGTTTTCTTGTGCTTGTCGACCGGGATCCCGCGCCCGTTGTCACGTACACGAACGCCACCATCGGCGAGCAATGTGACGTCGATTCGCGTGCAATACCCCGCCATCGCCTCGTCCACCGAGTTATCCACAACCTCCCATATGAGGTGGTGAAGGCCGCGCGGCCCGGTCGAACCGATGTACATTGCAGGACGCCTACGCACAGCTTCGAGGCCCTCGAGGATCTGTATCGAGTCGGCTTCGTACGACGCGTTTTGAGAACGCTTTGGTTTGCTCACGGGGCTCCTTTGGTTCGCCGCATCAGCGAGGGTTCAGCGGCTGATAACACCGATGTAAGTATAGTCCGAATGACGGTCAAAACCCTTGTTTCATCGGCATTTCCGGCCGATTTCTCTAGGCGGAAACGCGGAGTTTGACGGCCGTCACGAGATCGTCTCCGAACTCGTCTGATATCGACTTGACAAGGTTCGTGACCTGGTACTTCAGCAGCGATGCCGCGGTGCCGTTGGGAACCTCCACGAGCAGGGTTTGATCCTTCACACCAATAGGTGAGGCAACCTCCGCCCAGTCACCGGGCACGATCTCGGTCCAGCGCCGAATCAGATCACCCTGACGGACATCGATCTGTCCCGCCGCCTTCTCTATCACGGTCCCAAGAACATCACTGATCTCCTGGGGCTCCCGACGATTGCCCTGTCCGAGGTACTTCGCTTTCATCTACGTAACGCTTCCATTCTTCACCGACCAACGGCGTCCTCTGATCGGAACCTCATCATCTCTCGCCGTTGTGACAAAAACCTGTCCCGTCTCGATGAGAGAGACGACCCGATGGGCGCGATCCCGATCGAGTTCCGAGAAGACATCGTCAAGGAGAAGGATCGGCTTCTGATCTCGCACGTCCTCGATGAGGCGATACGCCCCGATTCGAAGCGCTAGCGCAGCTGTCCTTTGCTCACCCTGGGAGGCTCGTGTCCTGGTCGGCCTCGAATCGAGCAAGAGATTGGGTTCGTCCCTGTGTGGACCAACGGTCGTCGTCCGCACCTCCATGTCCTTTCCATGACGTTCCTCGAGTGCGTCGGCGAGAGCCGAGCTGAGTCCCTCGAGGTCACTGGCCTTCTCAGATCCCCATGTCGAGCGGTACGACCATTCAAGCGACCCGTCCCCGCCAACCACCGCATACGCGTCCTGCAGGTGCGGCTGGAGCACCACAGCGAGGCTCCTCCTGTGCGCAAGCACCCTCGCTCCAGCGTCGGCCAACCGGCCATCCCATACCCCGAGCGTGACCGGATCCGTATGCCGCCCCTCCTGCTTGAGGAGTGCATTGCGTTGCCGCAACGCTCGGTCGTATTCGGTGAGGTCCTGGCCGGCTTGTGGCCACAATCGGGCAGCGAGATCATCCATGTACTCGCGTCTGATGGCCGGACCCCGCTTGATGACATCGAGATCGTCAGGCACGAAGGCCACCATCGGTACCGTCAGAAGCACGTCACTGATGCGCTTCGGACGCTTCTCATTCACCAGAACGGTTCTGCGACCCTCCAACGGGATCTCACACTCGATCTTCGTCTCGGACGCAGCACCCTGCAAACCACCACGAACCACCGCAGCCGGAGCATCCTCACGAACCAGTGAGACGTCGGGCACACCTCGAAACGATTTCATCATTCCGAGATAGCCAACACCCTCCAATACGGAAGTCTTGCCCGCTCCGTTCTCCCCAACAAGGATGTTGACACCTTCATCGGGTTCGAACCGCAGCGCTTCGTACGGCCTGAAGTTTGACAGCTCCAACCACGCGAGGTGCATGTCACGTCACAGGCGGACAGGCATCAATAGGTACTGGAAGTCCCTTTTCTCGCCACCAAGAAGGAGTCCTGGCTTCAGCGGATCACTTGTCTCGATCACGATCTTGTCGTCGTCGACGGCATTGATCCCATCGGTCAGATAGCGGGTATTGAACGCGATGGTCATGTCGTCGCCCGAATACTCCCCCTCGAGCAGCTCGGTGGCCTCGCCAACCTCCTGGCGTATCACACTCAACTCGACGCCGCCCGAATGCATGGCCAGCCTCACGGGGATGTGATCCTCTGCAACGAGCGCTGCACGGCCTACTGCTTCGAGGAACGCTTCCTTGTCAACCGTCAGTCGGTTCGTGTGACCATCCGGAAGCAGTTGGCGATAGTTCGGGAATGTCGAATCGATGATACGAACCGTCAACCGTCCGTCGTTGGTGGCGAACGAAGCTTCCCTGTCTCCGAGCATCACCGTCATCGGACCCGTTCCGATGGTCCGACCCAGTTCTCGAAGCGCCCGATACGGAACGAGCTTCGATCCCTCTGTCTTGACGCCTTCGACATCCCTGACACCGAGCCGATAGGAATCCGTGGCTACGAGCCGAAGCGAGTCGCCTTCGCCCTCGAACAACACCCCCGTGAGCGTCGGACGGGCGTCGTCGGTCGAGGCGGCCACCCCGGCCTGACCCAGCGCCCTGATCAGCTGTGTTCCATCGACGCTGATACCACCTTCGATGCTCCCGTCGACGATCTTCGGGTAGTCATCCACCGCCATTTCACGGAGCTTGAATCGGGGACCACCACCGGTGATCTCGACCTCTCCATCGTTGGATGCCAGGGTGACGGCACCGGGCGGCAGCTTGCGAACAGCTTCCGCGGCAAGCTTGGCAGGGATGACCGTACGTCCCTCTTCGGTCACTTCGACTTCGAGGTAGGTTCGCACGGTGACCTCGTTGTCCGTGCCGGTCACAGTCAACTTCCCACCAGATACCTCGCAAAGGACACCTTGGAGGATCGGCAGTGGCGAACGTGTTCCTACAGCCCGTCCGGCTCTTGCCAGCACGTCTGCCAGGTCATCTCGTTCTGCTCTGATTCGCACTTGTTCTTCCCCTGCTTCTGCTATTGCTGATTATTGATAAAGAGTAGTGGTAGTAGTAGGCCCTGTGGATTGTGGAAAGGTGTCAAAATTCGTTGGCACGTGGGCGTTTCTTCCTCCACAGGGCATGTTGATAGATAGCGCCTTTTCCACACGGGATGTATGTTCGGCCGCAGAGCTGTGGGCAAATGTCACGTTGTCCTCAGCTGTTGGGTGATCGAAGACACCTCGTCAAAAATGTTCTTGTCGGTCTGAAGCAGGCCTGTGATCTTGTCAACGGCGTGCATCACGGTGGTGTGATCCCTTCCGCCGAAAGCAGCCCCGATCTTCGGGAGTGACAGGCCTGTGTGCTCCCTGCAGACGTACATGGCGACCTGACGTTGGCGCGCCAAGGGCTGGCGTCGCGAAGGACCAACCATCTCGGTCTGTGGGACTTCGTAGTACTGGGAGACTGTTGAGATGATGGAATCGGCCGTCAAGGGAGCAACAGATCGGAGACCGACGACATCACGCAGGACGTTGGCCGCCAGATCCAGTGTGACCCGCTCATTCGTCAGTGTTGAGAAAGCAGTCACCCGGGTGAGGGCGCCTTCGAGTTCCCTGATGTTGTCGGCAACATTTTCTGCAATGAACTCGAGGACCTCAGGCGGAACAGGGGTGGGATTCGCCGAGGCATTCTTACGGAGGATGGCAAGTCGGGTCTCGACGTCAGGACTTTGGATGTCGGTTGTGAGACCCCATTCGAATCGGCTTCGCAGACGGTCCTCGATCGTACGGAGCTCCTTGGGCGGTCGATCCGAAGAGATCACCAGTTGGTTTCCAGCCTCGTAGAGGGAATTGAAGGTGTGGAAGAACTCTTCGAGCACTTGCTCCTTGCCCTCGAAGAACTGGACATCGTCAAGGAGGAGAAGATTGACCAGGCGGTAGCGAGCCTTGAAGTCGGCCATCTGCTTACGGCGGATGGAATTGATGAAGTCATTGAAGAACGACTCGGAAGTGACGTATCTCACGACCGATGTTGGGTCCAGTTCGAGACGGTGCTGACCAACAGCGTGGAGAAGGTGTGTCTTGCCGAGGCCGGCGCCTGCGTAGATGAACAGAGGGTTGTAGTGCCGACCGGGCTGTTCCGCGACGGCTTGTGCCGCCGCATGGGCAAACCGGTTCGATTGACCTACAACGAAATTCTCGAATGAGTACCGGGCAACGAGGTTCGAGGTGTCGTGTCGGTCAGTTGCCGACGGGGGAGATACGTCAAGCGTTGGTTGGAAGGGTGCTGACGGGGCCGTCTCGATCGCAGCAGGGTTCGCGGTAACAGTGATCATGACGTCGAACGGTTCCGGCCAAACGGATCCTGCGATCTCCCTCACCTGGTGGCTGTAGTTGTCCCGCACCCAGGTTGCATTGAAGTGATTCGGTGCCACCAACTGGAGGCCGTCATCCTCGAAAGATGCGGTAAGAGGTTTGATCCATGTCTCCCACTTCGCAATACCGATCACATCGCGTAACCGGCTGTGGAAAAGGTCGATCTGAGAATTCGTCGTCTCAGTTGGGGTCTGTGTGACTCCCACGTTTGTCGTCTCCCATCGGGCATGCGCCCAGCCCATAAGAATGTCCACACATCTATCCACAGGATGTGGAGAAGATGCACCAGAACCAGGCGGAGCCGGTTCATGGCTTGCTCACGAGGGGGAAGAGCGGACATCCGCCGAGCGAGCGAATGCGAGCATAGGGACTGCTTGAATCGCAACACAAGAGAGCCAAAAACGCGTCTACGAGACCCGCGGTTCCCGGAGAGGATGACGCGAAAACCCTTGCGCTGAAAGGCTTTCAGGCCGATACCTGATACCTGATACCTGATACCTGGGAATCGACTTTGGTCGATTCGGCCCTATTCTGTCTTTCGCGACCCCGTTCAAGTTTTCGCGGACTGTCGAAGCACTGTCGGTTTCGTGAGGAACGAACCTAGAATGCATACGTTCCGTGATCCTCACGGATTTACCGCGACTTCCCCAACTAGGGACACCTCAATCATGAAGCGTAC
>JBDLJV010000078.1:0-9385 GCA_039714175.1 Actinomycetota bacterium | reverse complement strand
CGTCGCTTCTCCCGGATCGCTCGCAGGATCGCGAAGAAGAAGCCGATCGTCGCAGTGAAGTCAGGAAGGACGTCAGCGGGAGCCAGAGCGGCGTCGAGCCATACCGGTTCACTGGCGAATCTCGATGTCGCCGTCGACGCGCTGTTCAGACAGGCAGGTGTCATTCGCGTGAGCACGCTCGAAGAGCTGTTCGATGTGACGGCGCTTCTCGCGAACCAGCCCATTCCGAAGGGCGACCGCGTCGCGGTGATCACGAATGCCGGTGGCCCGGCGATCCTCGCGGTCGACGCTCTCGAATCCCAAGGGCTACAGGTGCCACAGTTCTCCGATGAGCTCAAGGCGAAGCTGCAGGCATTCCTCTCTGAAGAGGCGGCAGTGGCCAACCCTGTGGACATGATCGCCGCTGCGGGTCCCGAGCAGTATCGGGAAGCGATCGAGACGCTCCTCGGCAGCGACGAGATCGATGCACTCATCACGCTCTTCATCCCTGCATCGGACATCGGCGTTGCCGAGACAGCAACAGCCATCCGTGAGGCTGGAGAGGCAGCACCCGAGGACAAGACGTTCGTGGTCGTGTACATGCAATCAGGCGGAGCACCGACGGTGCTCGCGAGCCAGGATGTCGGTTTCCCGACCTTCTCGTTTCCTGAGCGTGCGGCGAAGGCGCTGCGGAAGGCTGTGACCTACGAGGAGTGGCTTGCACGACCGGAAGGCCAACTCGTGGAGTTCGAGGATGTCGATCGAGCCCGCGCTCGTGGCGTCATCAACAGAGCGGTCCAGGGAGTGGACGAGGAGGGAGCATGGCTCGATCCCGATGCCGTTGATGAGGTTCTCGAGTCCTATGGCGTGAACATCCCGAAGGCGAAGGTCGTATCAACCGTTGACGAGGCGGTCGCCTTCGGTGAGGAGACGGATACGTCGATCGTTCTCAAGGTGGTTTCGCCATCGGCGATTCACAAATCAGACGTTGGAGGCATCGCTCTCGATGTCATCGGCACCGAGGAGATCACCGCCGCGTATGAGCAGGTCACATCCGCTGTTGACGATGCGGAGGGTGTCCTCGTCCAGGAATTCGTGTCCGGCGGCCATGAGGTGCTCATCGGGATGGTCGAGGACCCGACGTTCGGGCCACTCATCGTGTTCGGTCTCGGTGGTGTGTTCGTGGAGCTCATCGGCGATGTCGCGTTCCGGATTCATCCGCTCACCGATCTTGACGCTGCCGAAATGATCAAGGAAGTGAAATCGGGCAAGCTCCTCGAGGGTTATCGGGGAGGCGAACCGGGCGACATCGATGCGGTTGTCGACACGCTCCTGCGGGTTTCTGCTCTTGTCGAAGACCTGCCCGAGATCTTCGAGATGGATCTCAACCCCGTGAAGGTCGGCACACCGGGTGCCGGTGTGCGTATTGTGGACGCGCGCATCAAGGTGCGTCCGACGGGAAGCAAGTGGATTCCGTCGAGAACAGATCTGCCCTCGAAGATATAGAGGGCAGCCGGAGCTAGGGAGCGGTCATGCACGTCCGGGACCTGATGACAACCGATGTTGTGGCGGTGGCCCCGACGACGTCCATTCGAGACGCCGCGCGGATGATGTTCCGTTATCGCGTATCGGGACTGCCAGTGGTCGACGCGGATGATCACGTTCTCGGCATCGTGACCGAGGGAGACTTCCTCGCCCTCGAGGTGAAGCGCGCAGAGAATGAGCACGTTCCGGATCTGGTCGAAGCCGTGATGTCCCATTCGGTGCTGAGCGTGCCAGCTGACCTTGAGATTCTCGAGGCTGCCCGATTCATGCAGAGCCACGACGTGAAGAGAGTCGTCGTGATCGAGGATGCAAAGATGGTCGGCGTACTCTCCCGGTTCGACATCGTGGCGGCATTCACCCGCCCCGATGATCTGATCGAGGATGAGATCAGGGAAGACCTCATCAGGCGCGTGCTCTTCGTCGATCCTGAGACGGTTGATGTCTCCGTGTCGAACGGCATTGTGCGACTTGTGGGAGCGATCGGAACGCGGACGGAAGCCCGGCTCGTCGAGGAACTCACCCGTCGGCTCGATGGCGTCGTCGAGGTGAAGAACGATCTGACCTGGCGTCTCGACGACACGGAGGGAGTTGGTCCCGTCAGTGGGTGAGGGCGCGGAGGGGATACGCATAGCGACAGCCGTCGGCGGTGTCGGCGAGTTGGATGCCGTGTTCGTTCACGCAACCGGCTTCTGCAAGGAGATGTGGAATCCGGTGATCGATCGGATGGCCACGGATCCTCTCTCCTGGATTGCCATGGATGTGAGGGGCCACGGAGACAGCGACATTGGAGAGTTCCCCCATCACTGGGGCATTCTCGGTGAGGACGTTCTCGGGGTTCTGGCGGGCGCGACCGGTGCCGTCGGAATCGGCCATTCCATGGGCGGCGCCGCGGTGACTCGTGCCGCGGTGGCGAATCCGGGAACGTTCCGACACCTGATCCTGATCGAGCCGATCATCTTCCCGCTGTCAGGTCGGTTCGATCACAGCCCCATGTCCGCCGTGGCGCGGAAGCGTCGTGGCACATTCGATTCGAGAGCAACGGCGAAGGAACGGTTCCGGCGGGGACCATTCTCCGAATGGACCGAAGAGGCCATCGACGCCTATCTCGACGGTGGGTTCAGAACAACCGAGCGCGGGTTCGAGTTGAAATGCACGCCGGAGACGGAGGCGGATTTCTTCGCCGAGGGAATGAACCACGATACGTGGGACCTCCTTGGCTCGCTCGACATCCCCGTGACCCTCATCTCCACAGACGGCTCGACCACACACCAGAAGCCGGTGCTCGATGCTCTCGCGTCACAGTTCCCAGAAGTGGACGTCGTTGTCCTTGAGAACGCCACACACTTCGTTCCGATGGAAGATCCGGGGACCATCGGCCAACTCATCGATGAGGTGATGGCTCTACCATCCTCCTGATGCTCCTCCTCAATCCCGACGAGATCTCCGAACTCCAGCAGCTACTCACCCAACAGTCGGGATGTAGAACGGCATCGATCGACATTGCATTCGATCCCTTTGATTTCGCCCGAACCGGCGCGAGTCTCGTTGATCGAGCGGTTGCATACTCCATGCCGAACGGAGATCGCCTCGTGGGCCTCGGTACGGCATGGAGAGCATCTGCAAGCGGTTCGGATCGGTTCGCGATGATCCAACGGGCGCTTGATGACGTTGGCAAGCCGGATCTCAAAGCGTTCTTCGGCTTCTCGTTTCTCCCGGACGGTCCCCAAACGGATGTCTGGAACGGATACGAACCGGCCGAAGTGTTTCTCCCGAGGATTGCCATCGAACGGTTCGATGGCGTGGGTCGCCTGACGGTGATCGTGCCGGAGGGTGACGAACCGGGTCCAACGTTGGATCTCCTCGCATCGATGAAGCACCCGGAATGGGTGTCAGTTGTTGATCTTGGAGACCATTCGGTTGAGTCCCACCCCGGTGTCAGCGAGTGGGCCGCGAGTGTTGCCGGTGCCGTCGAGGAAATCGATAGAGGCGAACTCGACAAGGTTGTCCTCGCCCGATCCGTGATAGTGCACTCCGGTGAGCCGGTGGCGATCCTGCGTGTCTTCAGGGAACTCGTCACCACCTATCCGCAGTGCTACAACTTCGCTTGGAAATCGGGCGACGCTGTGTTCATGGGCGCGAGCCCGGAGCTCCTCGCCGATGTGCGCGGTACGAGCCTGCATTCCAATCCGCTCGCGGGATCAGCAGCACGGGGTGAGGGTGAGATCGATGACAAGCGGATCGCTGACGGTCTGATCGCATCGCCGAAGGACCGTGAGGAGCACGCGCTTGTCGTGGACGACCTGGCGAAACGTCTCGCCCCGCTGACGGCGGATCTCGCCATCCCCGACGCGCCATCACTCAAACAGATGGCGACCGTTCAGCATCTCTCCACAGAGATAGAGGGCACGCTTGTCGATGGAGTGGGGGTGCTCGACGTCGTTGACGCTGCGCACCCGACGCCGGCCGTGGGTGGTGTCGACCGCGACGTTGCGGTTCGCTACATCACTGCGACCGAGGAGATCGACCGTGGCTGGTACACAGGGGGCGTCGGTTGGGTGAATGGGGCAGGGGATGGCGCCGTATGTATCGCCCTGCGCTGCGGGCTGATCCATGACAAGACTTCCCATCTCTATGCGGGCGCAGGGATCGTTGCCGACTCGACACCCGATGCAGAGGTTGCCGAAACCAGGCTCAAGCTCAAGCCGCTGCTCAACGTGTTGACGAAGAACTGACCTTCACAAGCTCGCTGATTCGTTGCATCATGGAAGTGTCGACGAAAGGACATGTCCATGAGTCATGACAGCGGGTTCAGGCGCAATGACCACGACTCCACCCATAGGCCGACCACGAGGCGGCAGAAGGGTTCAAAGGCGTCACGCGCGTATGAGGAACGATTGGCCCGCCGTCACAAGGAACATGTCGAGTCCAAAGAGACCGACACCGAAGCCGCTTCCGACCGCTGAAGAAGGGTCACCCCAAGGGGAGGATCCTGGGGAGAGCTGATCCGACGGCCGCTCGAATCGAGCGATGATGATCGAGGTTGGTCATCCGTTCGGTTCGGACTTCGATCAAGCTCGGGCCTGTGATTGCCTCTGACACGTGTGTTGTGAGGTCGTCGAGGTTGTCGATGACTTTCGCATCCAGGCCGAAGGCTGCTCCGATGGCCGAGAGATCAAGCCCGTGGGGCGTGCCCCAGTGACGTTCGAACACCGTGTCACCGACGACATCCGATGATCCCTGCGGGAGGAAGGAGAAGATGCCTCCGCCATCGTTGTTGACGACGACAACCCGCAGAGGAGCGTCGAGCCGTACGAGTTCGGACAGGGCGGTCGCGTCATGGAGTGCCGACACATCGCCAACAAGTAAGGTCACGGGTCGTCCTGCGAGCGCAACTCCGAGGGCTGACGAGATGGCTCCATCAATCCCATTGAGTCCGCGATTGGACAGAACGGTGATGTCTGCGCGCGGCTCGGCGAATGCATCGACATCCCTGATGGGCATCGAGGAACCGACATAGAGGACGCTGTCAGCGGCCGCGTGGGATGCGACGGTCCTGGCGATCTCCGGCTCATTGGGGAACGTCAGATCGTTGAGGGACCGAACAGCGGCAGCTCCCGCGGCAGTGTCCAGGGCGAGCCATGCGTCGCGGAACGACCGGTCGCCGGTTGACGTGGGGATGTTCGCAGCGAGATACGCCGTCGGATCTTGATCGATGGTCACGGTTGCACTGTCGAGCGGATCCGAGAATCGTGACTGTTCAACAAGGATCTGTTCCACGCCGGATGCCTCGAGCCATGTCCACAACGGCTTGGAGGTCGGGATCGGTCCAAGTCGCAGGACTACGTCGGGTGCATTGGCATCGAGAAGCCCTGCGGTGCCTGCCAGCAGGTCGGCGTACCTCACAGTATTCGGTCCGACGACCCAGCACTGCGGATCCGAGATCACGGGTGCTCGGAGCTTCTGGGCCACCTCGTTCACGGCATCCGGGAATCCTGCGCGCTGCCTGCCTCCAGCCACGATGAACACGTTGCGACCCACAAGCGAATCGAGTTCGTGCGATCGGGATGCGTGAGGCGGCTCGGGTGCAACCCAGCCGCTTCGCGGGCTCGGAGATGTCGGAGTATCGGCTACCAGTGGCTCATCGAAGGGAACATTCGCGTGCACCGGGCCTGCTGGCAGTGCGAGCGAGGCTGCCGCGATCCCGTGGGCATCCCTGCGACCCGTCTCGCCGTGTGTCTCGAGGTCGACGAATGTCTTCACATGGGATCCGTACAGCTCGATCTGATCCATCGTCTGTGGGGCACTCGTACCCCGCAGACGTGCCGGCCGATCAGCGGTCAGCACGATGAGCGGTACGCCAGCGTGGTCAGCTTCGACAATGGAAGGGAAGTAGTGGGTGGCAGCCGATCCAGACGTACAGACAACCGCGGCAGGTCGACCGGTTGCCTTCCCGTGTCCGAGAGCTGCGAATCCCGCAGAGCGTTCATCCCGCATCAGAACATCGTCGATACGAGGTTCCGCGGCGAAAGCGAGTGTCAGCGGCGTACTGCGCGACCCGGGAGAGATGAACACGACGGTGACCCGGGCGTCCGCCAGGCCGGACACGAAGTCTGCGCAGTAGCGGGCTTGTTCGTCGGCAGTGCTCACGCCGGCAGCCTAGAAGAGGATCGCAAGGGACATCAGCAGCGCTACGAACAGCTGGAGTTGTGCGGTTCCCTTGAGCACCCCGATCAAGGGAGGTCCGGCTGTCTCGGTATTGATCGCCTTGATCAGCGGCACCGAGAGCGGGGCCAGGATCATCGCGATGAGAGCGAGCACCGGCAGCCAGCCGACCAGCGATCCGAAGGCGATCACGACGAATGCGGACACCATCGTCACCGCATACAGCTTGCGCGCTCGGTCCCGGCCAAGAATCACTGCGAGCGTGCGCTTGCCCGCCACAGTATCGGTATCGAGATCCCTGATGTTGTTGGCTTCGAGCACGGCCGAGGCGAGAAGTCCCATCACGACGCCTCCGACCCAAGCCTCCGACGGAACCGGGCTGCCGAACACGAAGCGTGTCCCAGCCGTGATCACGAGTCCGAAGAAGATGAACACGAAGAGCTCGCCGAGTCCGTAGTAGCCGTAAGGGATCGGCCCGTTCGTGTAGCCGAGTGCAGCGATGATCGACACGATCCCGATGATGAGAATGGGCCAGCCTGCGTACCAGATGAGATAGAGGCCGGCGAGGCCGGCGAGACCGAACGCCACGGCGATACCACGCTTCATATCACCTGCAGAGACCGCCCCCGTTGCGACAGCCCTCGTTGGTCCGATGCGCTTGTCGGTGTCAGCACCCTTTGCAGCATCGGCGAGATCGTTCGCGTAGTTGACTCCGACCTGGATGGCGACAACTGCAAAGAGGACAGCCAGGAACGGCAGCAGCGCAAAGAGACCGTCACTCCATGCACTGGCGGCACCGATGAGCACCGGAGCGATTCCGGCAGGCAGCGTCGCGGGGCGCGCCGCCATGATCCACGGGTTGGCGGCTTGTGGCATTAGAACTGCCAGGGGTAGTTGCTGTAGTCCTGCTCGCGCTTCTCGAGGAACGCATCTCTGCCTTCCTGGGCCTCATCCGTCCCGTAGGCGAGGCGCGTCGCCTCTCCTGCGAACAACTGTTGCCCGACGAGTCCGTCATCGGGCAGGTTGAACGCGAACTTCAACATCTTCTGCGCCGTTGGACTCTTCGCTGTGATCTCCCTGCCCCATTCGAGGGCGGTGGCCTCGAGGTCGGCGTGCGGCACGACGGCGTTTGCCATACCCATGTCGAACGCCTCCTGTGCCGAGTAGTCCCGTCCGAGGA
This sequence comes from Actinomycetota bacterium, assembly GCA_039714175.1. Taxonomy (GTDB): domain Bacteria; phylum Actinomycetota; class Acidimicrobiia; order Spongiisociales; family UBA5794; genus B3-G11. The sequence continues at coordinate 2,019 of JBDLJV010000078.1, read as the reverse complement.
AGAAGATCTCCCTGGCGCGCTTCTGGCCAACCTGTCGGGCCAGGAGCGCTGACCCGTAACCGGCGTCGAAACTGGCGACATCGGCGTCGGTCTGCTTGAACACTGCATGTTCTTCCGATGCGATCGTGAGGTCACACACGACGTGCAGGCTGTGGCCACCCCCGACTGCCCATCCCGGGACGACAGCGATCACGACCTTCGGCATGAATCGGATGAGACGCTGCACCTCAAGGATGTGAAGTCTTCCGAGCCGTGCAGGATCAATGCCTTCAGCTCCTTCGTACTTGTACCCGTCCTTGCCCCGAATTCGTTGGTCGCCGCCGGAGCAGAAGGCCCAGCCTCCATCCTTGGGTGATGGGCCATTGCCTGTGAGTAGGACACATCCCACATCTGATGACATCCGGGCGTGGTCGAGGACCCGGAACAGCTCATCGACCGTGTGCGGTCTGAAAGCGTTACGGACCTCGGGACGGTTGAAGGCCACGCGGACGACGCCGGCATCCTTGGCCCTGTGGTAGGTGATGTCGGTCAACTCGAAACCAGCGACCGGTTCCCAAGCAGATGCGTCGAAGATGTCTGAAACCACGGTTCCTCCGTTGGTTGGCCAGCGGGCGATACTGTAGTGAGACATGGCGCCCGAGACCCCATACGACTGGCTCTGCAAGGTTGCCGGCACGAATCCGCACCGTGCCTGCCTCATGACCGACGACGCGCTGTATACCTATGCAGACGTTCGCGACCGCGTGCGTGATCGGGCGGTCGTACTCGCTGACTGCATGAGTCCGGGCGAGATCATGCCGGTTGAGGTGGGCATCGACGTCGGGTCGATCGTTGAGATCCTTGCGGTACAGGTTGCGGGAGGTGTACCGCTTCCGCACGTCGGGCAACCTCCCGATCCGCGTGCCGCATTCGCCGAAGGGTCGGCCATCTGTATCGCGACCTCGGGAAGCATGGGTGACAGGAAGCTGGTCCCGCTCAGTTACGGGAACATCGCTGCATCGGTGAGAGCGTCCAGGGAGCGCTTGGGCAACGGCTCTGACGACCGGTGGCTCCTCTGCCTGCCGCTCAACCATGTTGGTGGTCTCTCGATCGTGTGGAGGTCATTAGAAGCGGGAGGCGCCGTGGTCGTCACGCCGTTCGAGTCTGCCCGTCGCTCGATAGAGCAACACCGTCCGACCTTCGCCTCGATGGTGCCCACGATGGTGCATCGGATGGTCGCCGAGGCCCAGGAAGCGATCGCTTCGATCGGCGTCGTGCTGGTTGGAGGAGCACATCTCGGCATGAGCCTCTGGCGTGAAGCGCTTGACCACGGTGTGCATCTCGTTCCGACGTACGGTCTCACTGAGGCTTGTTCCCAGGTCGCAACGCTGGCCCCGGCCGACGAGCGCATTGCGCCGGGGCTCGTGGGCACACCCCTCGATGGGTTCACCGTTTCGATCCTCGATGAGGATGGAGAGGCAATGCTCCTTGGGGAACCCGGGCGCATCGCCATCGAGGGGCCTGCCGTGTTCGGAGGATTTCTCGGCGAGCAATCGGATGCGATCCCGTATGTGACAGCAGATATCGGTCGGATGACCAGCGATGGCGATCTGCTCATCGAGGGACGGATCGATGACGTCATCGTGAGTGGAGGAGAGAACGTGTCGCTGTCGCGTGTTGCAGACGCGATTCGTGGGTTCAGAGGTGTCAAGGACGTCTGTGTGGTCGGGCTGGACGATCCTCATTGGGGAGCGACTGCCGGTGCCATGGTTGTTGCCAGCCATCGCGTTGACGTGATGGACCCGATGGTCCAAGCTGTATTGGAGCCTCATGAAAGGCCGAAGCGATGGATCACGACAGATGAGATTCCGACGCTTGAGAATGGGAAGCATGACATTGGTGCCGTGAAGGCAGCGTTCGAGGAGGAACCGTGGATCTAGGACTCACAGGGAAGGTTGCGGTCGTCGGTGCCGCGTCGCGGGGACTGGGCGCAGCGATCGCCCGGATACTTGCCGAGGAGGGTTGCACGGTCGAGATCTG
>JBDLJV010000077.1:0-9405 GCA_039714175.1 Actinomycetota bacterium | reverse complement strand
ATCTTCGGAGCCTTCTCAGCGAGCTCGCTGCGTGGCTCGGCAATGACGTCAGCCATCGCTGCCAGAATCTCGGTCCGCGCATCGAACGCCTGGTTCATCGCACCGATGAGGACATCTGCGGGCAGACCCTCGATCTTGGTGTCGAGCTGCATCGCTGTGATCATGTCAGCGGTACCAGCGACCTTGAAGTCCATGTCACCAAGGTGATCCTCGACTCCGAGGATGTCTGTGAGCGTGGCGAACTTCTCATCCTGGTAGATGAGACCCATCGCGATACCCGCAACCGGGGCAGCGATTGGCACACCAGCATCCATGAGGGACAGTGACGAACCACAAACCGACGCCATAGAAGACGAGCCGTTGGACATCAGAACCTCGGAAACGAGGCGGTATGCGTAAGGGAAGTCCTCAGCTGGTGGGATCACCGGGTGCAGCGCCTTCTCGGCGAGAGCACCGTGTCCGATCTCACGACGCTTCGGACCACGCATGAAGCCAGCTTCGCCGGTGGCGAACGGCGGCATGTTGTAGTGGTGCATGTACCGCTTCGACTCCTCGGGGGAGATCGTGTCAAGCATCTGCTCCATCTTGAGCATGCCAAGCGTTGTGATGTTCAGGACCTGGGTCTCACCGCGCTGGAACATGCCAGAACCGTGAACTCCCGGGACCAATCCGACCTCAACGGTCAACGGACGAATCTCGGTGAGGCTGCGTCCGTCGATACGGACGCCCTCTGCCACGACCCGGGAACGCATGACGTTCTTCTGGACCTTGGAGAAGGCGGCCTTGGCCTGCTTGAGGCTGTCAGCATCGTCCTCATCGAGTCCGAGAGACGCGATGGTCTCTTCCTTGACCTCTGATTCGGCGTTCTGACGCTCGTGCTTCTTGACGATCGTTCCGAGTCCTTCGAGTTTCGGCTTGGCGAATGCTTCTACCTGCCCAAAGATCTCGTCCGAGTAGTCCTTGACGAGCATCCACTCGACGGGCTCGGGCTCGCCTTGCTGCTCGAGCAGTTCGAGTTGCAGGTCGACGAGCGTCGAGATGTACTCCTTGGCGAGTTCGAGACCCGCTGCAACGGTCGCTTCGTCAGAGGCCTGCTGGCCATCCTGCACCATGCGGTATCCGTTCTCAGAAGCGCCTGCTTCGACCATCGAGATGTCGATGTTGCCGTCAGCATTGCGCTTCCCGGCCACGACGATTTCGAACACGGCCTCTTCACCCTGCTCGTAGGTCGGGAACGGGATCCACTCACCATCGGTGAGTGCAAGCCTGATGGCGCCGATCGGCCCCTCGAAGGGGATCGGGCTGAGTGTCAGCGCAGCGGAGGCTCCGTTGAGCGTGACGATGTCGTGCGGGTTCTCGAGGTCTGCTGCCAGGACGGTGCCCACAATGTGGGTGTCGTGGCGGTAGCCCTCGGCGAAGTTGGGACGCAGAGGACGGTCGATGAGCCGATCTGCGAGGATCGCCTTTTCGGATGCGCGGCCTTCACGACGGAAGAACGATCCGGGGATGCGTCCTACGGCGTAGGTGCGCTCTTCCACATCAACAGTGAGGGGGAAGAAATCCACACCCTCACGGATGCTGCGCTTTGCTGTTGCGGTCACGAGGACCTCGGTGTCTCCGATGCGGGCAACGACTGCCCCATCAGAGAGTTGTGCGAGCTTTCCTGCGCTCAGTGAGATTTCTACCTCACCTACGCGCCCGCGTACGGTGGTCTCTGCCACTCGTTTCTCCTTCTGTATGGGAGGAGGCCCAATTGGCAGTGGTCGACATTCGAGGGGTTCGTTCGAATAGCGACCACTGACAACTGGATCACTTCCTCCATCGTTTGGTCGATCTAGATATGACTGAAGGCGGCCGAGGCCGCCTTCTGGTCAGTGCTAGCGACGCAGCCCCGTTTTTGCAATCAGGGCCCGGTAACGCTCCACATCTTGTTCCTGGAGGTACCGAAGCAGCCGCCGACGCTTACCGACCATCATGAGTAGACCTCGCCGGCTGTGATGGTCCTTTTTGTGGACCTTCAGATGCTCGGTGAGGTGATTGATACGCTCAGTCAGCAACGCAACCTGAACCTCCGGAGAACCGGTGTCCGTGGCATGCGTGCCATATTCATCTACAACAGTTTGCGTGTCGTTCACGAGGTACTTTCTTACGCGAGTAAGTGGTCGGGCGAATGCCCAAGGGGCAGGATAGCAAGGTTGCGCGCTATGACGCACAACCTTGCGATCGGTAGTGCGTAGTACGTGCGAGGAGATTGTGACCGGCTAGCTGACCACAGCTTCGGCTTCGATCTCTACTCGCCAGGCCGGATCAAGAAGTGCGGCGACCACCACCATCGTCGCTGCGGGATCGGCCGCTCCGAAGATCTCCTTGTGGGCACGTCCGACGTCATCAGCATCGTTGGCATCGACAATGAACATGCGCGTACGCACGACGTTGCTCATCGTGCCCCCGAGCGCCTCGATCGCTTCACGCGCGATCTCACCACACCGCAGCATCTGTGCATAGGCCCCTTCGGCCAGAATGGTCCCTGGCTCTGGCACCGGTGCGGTTCCCGCGACATGAATGGTGTCTCCAACCCTGACCGCCCTGGAAAACCCGTAGGCAGCTTCGTACGGTGATACCCCATGATGATTGCTTCGATCCACGGCATCAACGTACCAGAGGATCGTATCTTTGCTCTCTGCTCTCCTCACCGCATTGATATCTCGATCGTTCCGCTGCCACCTCCACCACCCGACCACACAGGAGCGCGATCGTCGCTGTCGTCCCAGACACAACTCCCCGGCTCGCTGACCTCGGCCGCGACACAATCCGCTACGGCCCTGTGCTCAAGAACCGAACCATGGGCCGTCCCAACGCGCATCAAGGCGAAGAGCGGGCTGAGCGGCGCCCAGAAGCGGGCCGGCATGCCTCCATCATTCACCAGGTCGTACACCCTGAGCCCCTCTGGCCGATCCCAGAAATTGGTCACCTCTGCATCCAGGTTCCTGATGGCGATGACTTCGACACCGGATGCCTCTCCCAGGTTGTCCCTGACATCCCTACAAGCACCGTCGGTACACCGTTCAACGTTGAATCCGCCGTTGTCCGGGAGCCAGGAGCTGATACCGCCCGCACGCTGGAGCCAACCGATTGCGCCGCCGGAGATCGCCGGATCGAGCAACGCGGCACCGGAGTATCCGTCGATGGGCGGGCGGGAACCTTCATCGAGCGCCCCGATCATCGTCACACCGACAGCACCACCTCTCGAGTGGTGGAGGGAGTAGATATTGCTGTGATTCGCCGCAAGTTCCCGAATCAGCTTGTCGAGTGCCTCTGCGGCGCGTTCCGTTGAGGCGGTCCTGCTGGCTTCCGTCGAGTCCACACCCGCTCCAACGACTGTGTAGTCGAACGCGGCAACTCGATCAGGGGTCACACCGAGTTGGTCCAGCAACACGGCGAAGTCCTCTGGCGATCCCCCGTTGCCGTGGACAACGACGTAGAACGGCTCATCATCGCGTCTTCGACGTGCCTGCATGAGCACACCGGCTCCGGTGAGTGCGCCAATCCCAGCGACTGCCCCCAACCCGATCGGACGTGCCGGAGCCGAAGAACGTGGAAGCTGCACAGTCGAGCGAACGACCGGGGTCGGTGAGAGCATCAGGCCATCGCCCGGAGCGCCGATCTCGCCTGACACATCAGCGGGCAGAGCCAGGAACAATCCCGCAAAGACGAGAGCTAGCATCGCGTTTCCCTTCCGGGAAGCGCGGGATACCTACAGGATGGCTGATCGGCACAACGCTTTCAAGAGGAGCGACGGCACGACCCCGGGCTACCTGCCGACCTTGTCACAGAACCGCTCTGGCTCGCTCAATGTCCTGACGTATCTGGAAGACGAGTGCTTCGACCGAGGTGAAGTGTTGTTCATTGCGGAGACGATCGACGAACTCGACACGCATCGTCTTTCCATAGAGATCCTCATCGGTGTCCAGCAGATGAACCTCGATCGTCTCGTCTCCACCGCCAAACGTCGGGCGCGTTCCGACGTTGCTCACACCGCGGAACATTGCGCCATCGACAGCGCATTGCACGGCGTAGACGCCGGGTGCCGGCCGAACGAGGCAGTCGGGCATCGTGATGTTCGCGGTCGGGAATCCAATGGTCCTCCCTCGCGCGTCGCCTGACACGATCGTGCCCTCGATCTCAAATGGACGCCCAAGCATGCTCGCTGCAAGCGCCACCCCACCCGACGCTATCGCCGCTCTGATCGCGCTCGAACGTACCTCGGTTCCATACAGATCGACGATCGGAGTTTCGACCACCTCGAATCCATGTTCTTGACCGAGGAGGCGCAGTATCCCGACATTCCCTTCGGCCTCGAATCCGAATCGGAAATCCTCTCCCACGGCTACGACAGCAGCACGGAGACCATCAGCGAGATACGACTGGACGAACGCCGCGGGCGAAAGCGTCCGGATCTCGGCATCGAAAGCAATCACCGCGACACCGTCCACCCCCACATCTCCGAGCAACTCGATCCGCCGCTCAAGAGGGGCAAGGGCCGGTGGCGCCGCAGCAGCAGACACGATCTCTTCCGGATGCGTCTCGAACGTCATCGCGATGACAGGCATATCTCCGGAGCGTTCGATCAATCCACGCAACACAGCCACATGACCCCGATGAACACCATCAAACACGCCGATGGCAACAGCGGTTCTCACACCACCGACATCCCAACCAGCCGGGTCTCCCTCGTACACCTTCATGACAGCACAACCTCGGGTTTCAGTCCGTTCTCGTCGCGACGGTACACGGCTATGAGATCACCGTGTGCGTCTTCGATACGGATCGCTGGTTCCGACCCCGTCACGGACGGAAGGAACATCTCGGGCAATGGCCTCCCATTTCTCACTGCTGCGACCATGGGCTCGTCGACGCTCACACGTGGGAGATCTCCCAGCGCAGCGGAGGGAGAGACCGTCACGCCCTCAAGTTCCCCGGCCTGAACCGTTGCCACGATGTCTTCGACCGTCACCGCATCCGATACGTGCAATGCCCCGATCCGCACACGCCGCAATGCGGTCAGGTGCGCCCTTCCACCGAGTGATCGTGCAAGATCGTCAGCGAGCGTTCTGACATACGTCCCTGTGGAACACACCGTACGGAAGGTGACCTCTGGGTAGTCGGACGGGGCGAGATCGACCAGCTCGAGCCTATGAATCGAGACCTGCCTTGCTTCGCGTTCGACGATCTTCCCCTCCCGCGCAAGCTCGTACAGCCGACGACCTTCGACCTTCCTCGCCGACACCATGGGTGGAATCTGCATGATGTCACCAGTGAACCGGGCCATCGTCTCGACCACTTGGTCACCGGTGACGGGGAGTGGCTCCCTCGACAGGATGGCTCCGTCAGCATCGAGCGAATCTGTGGCAACGCCGAACAACGCCGTTGCCAGATACTCCTTCTCGGCTCCTTGCACGTAACGGAGCAAGCGTGTCGCTCTTCCGAAAGCGACAACGAGGAGACCTGTTGCCATGGGATCGAGTGTCCCTGCGTGTCCGACCTTTCCCCCGACCTGTCTCCTGATCTTCGCCACGACGTCATGCGACGTCCATCCCTGTGGCTTGTCGATCAGGAGAAAGCCCATGGCGCCTTCGGGTTTCACGAAAGGAACGCAGCTATCTGCTCGATGATCGTCTCGGGGTCGGCGGTCGAAGTAAAACCTGCGGCGTTGTGATGACCACCACCTCCGAACGAGGAAGCTATCGCAGCAACATCGATCTTGCCCCGTGACCGGAGGCTGCCCTTGATCGTTCCTCCCGGCTTCCGCTTCAGCAGGCAGGCAACGTCGGTTCCGCGTGCCATCCGCACGAGATCTATGAGTCCATCGGTTTGGTGGTATGCAATTCCGGCGGATTCAAGGTCCTCGGGTTCCATCACGGACCAGACGAGCCCATGGGGCTCGTCGAGGACAGCTCGACCGAGCACGCGAGAGACAACCTCGTAGTAGCCGAAGGGCGCTTCCTCGTACAGTGACTGCCCTATGGCATCGGTCACAACACCCTTGGAAAGCAGGTCAGAAGCGATCTCATGAGTGCGCGGGGACGTCGACGAATACTGGAACCGACCGGTATCTGTGACGATCCCGGTATAGATCGCCGCAGCGACATCGGCATCAATCGACCAACCGAGAATCCGTAGGAGGTCATAGACGAGCTCTGTGGTGGCCGCTGCAGTCACGTCAATGGCTGTGAGATCGCCCCATGCTCCATCCGAGATGTGGTGATCGATGACAACAAGCGTCTTGGCGCTCTCCAATGCTCCGGCGAGAGAGCCAACCCGACTCCGCACGGAGGTATCGACGACTACGGCAACATCGAGATCCGTGGGGAACTCAGCAGGGGCCACGAGAACGGACTGATCCAGGTAGGACATCTCCTCTGGCATGACGAATGGCACGTCGAACGACGCAACAGCCGTCTTGCCGACTCGATTCGCTGCAAGCGCCAGACCGATCATCGATCCGAGAGCATCGCCATCCGGGCCCACATGACCGACAACGCCGATCGTGTTCGCTGAAGTGAGCGCTTCGACTATCTCGGTCCAGTCGATGGAGGACTCAGTCATCCTGCTCGTCACCGTCCTGTTCGTCGATATCAGCAAGGATCTGTGAAATGCGAAGGCCCTCGTCGATAGCAGGATCGACCTTGAACTCGAGCACAGGTGTGTAGCGCAGCCGGGTCTCGCTTCCGACGGCACGTTGAATGCGAGATTTGGCGCTCTTGAGGGCGGCAGCGGTGTCCGACTTCTCCTCCTCACTGCCGAGGACCGAGTAGTACACGACCGCATGACGCAGATCAGGACTCGTCTCGGTCCCGGTGATCGTCAGAAAGCCGATCCGCGGGTCCTTGAGGTCCATCACGGCGTCGGCCACAACCTCGCGAACGAGTTCGTTGACCTTCCGCATCCGGGGACTCTTCTGCCGTGCCATCGTGCCTCTCGCCCTCTCCGGTGAGATCCTGCGATCTCACCCGACGATATCGCTACGTACGAGCGATCTCTCGCACCTCGTACGACTCAATCGTGTCGCCGACTTTGACGTCCTTGTACTTCGCGAGACCGATGCCACACTCGTAGCCGGTCGCGACCGTCTGCACGTCGTCTTTGAAGCGACGCAGGGAAATGATCGTTCCGTCGTAGACAACGACACCATCTCGCACAAGTCTCGCTCGAGCATTGCGATTGATCGAACCTTCCGTGACATAGGAGCCCGCCACTGATCCAAGCCTTGGAGCCCGGAAGACCTCTCGCACCTCTGCCACGCCGAGAAATTGCTCGATCTCCTCAGGAGAGAGTTCACCAACAAGGAGCAGCTCGACGTCGTCAAGGAGTTCGTAGATGATCGAGAAGGTCCTGATGTCGATCGCCAGCTTCTTTGCTTCAGCCCTCGCTGGAGCGTCAGGCCGAGCGTTGAATCCGTAGATGATCGCTTCGGAAGCTTCGGCGAGCGTGACGTCATTGGTGGTGATTCCTCCGACGGCCGCGTGCACGATCGTGACAAAACCGTCGTCCCTGCTGATCTTGCCGATCGATTCCTTGATCGCATCGAGCGACCCGAATGTATCGGCCTTGATGATGACACGTAGCTCGGAGTGGTCCTGCGTGCGGAGCTGTTCAACGAGCATTCCGAGGCGATCGATCGCACTCGGTACCACGAGCTGCTTCGCTCGCAAGTCATCAAGCTTCACCTGCGCCATCTTCCGAGCAGCACGTTCGTTCTTGGCCACCTCGAACATGTCTCCTGCGGTCGGCACTACATCCCAGCCCGTCACGACGACCGGCGTCGACGGTCCTGCCTCTTTGACCTGCTCCCCCTGGTCGTTGAACATGGCACGTACCCTGCCGGACACGGGACCAGCGACGAGAGCGTCACCTCGCTTGAGCGTCCCACGCTGGACAACAACGGTCGCAACCGGGCCACGGCCCACTTCGATCTGCGCTTCGATGACGGTTCCGACTGCCGGTGCCTTCGGATTGGCCTTGAGCTCTTCGACCTCGGCGACAAGGGAGATCATCTCGAGGAGATCATCGATGTTCGTACCCTTCAGTGCAGAGATCTCAATGGCAGGTACGTCGCCTCCCAATTCCTCAACCACGATCTCGTGTTGGGTCAAGGCGGCACGAACGGCGTACGGATCCGCAGTCTCCAGATCCATCTTGTTGATCGCGATGATCATGGGAACGTTTGCGGCCTTGGCGTGACTGATCGCTTCAACGGTCTGGGGCATGACGGAGTCGTCAGCGGCGACAACGATGATCGCGATGTCGGTGACATCGGCACCTCGAGCCCGCAACGCCGTGAACGCTTCGTGACCCGGAGTGTCGATGAACGTGATCTTCGCACCATCGTGCACCGCCTGATAGGCACCGATGTGCTGGGTGATACGGCCAGCCTCGCCCTCGATGACGTTGGCGTTGCGGATCGTATCCAGCAGCTGCGTCTTGCCGTGGTCAACATGTCCCATGACGGTGACGACCGGATTCCGGTCAACAAGGGTTGCCGGATCGTCGTCGTATTCGACGAGGAATCGATCGCGTCCGGTCTCTTCTTCCTCTTCCTCGTCCGAACCTGCGACGAGAAGCTCCCATCCAAGTTCGCGTCCGAGGGGCTCGATCGCGTCGACGGGGATCTCCCCGCCTCCCGGGACCATCTCACCCATGAACATGAGTGTCTTGACGATCTCTGCCGTACGGATCTTGACCATCCGTGCGAGTTCGTGGACCGTGATGCCCGGCTCGACGAGCAGAACCTTCTCTTCATCGGATTCCGGTTCACGGTCATCCGTTGCGGGTTCGTCTTCGCTTACCGGCTCGTCTTCGCTTACCGGCTCGCCATCAGCAACCGGTTCACTGTCTTCGGCAACCGGTTGATCGACAACCGTGGATGCCACAGGAATCTCCGACTCTGCGGTATCCGAGGGCAATTCCTCGTCTTTGCTCTCTGTTCTCTGTTCTTTGCTCTCCTGATAGGACAGCTTCACCAGAGCCGCTTCGTCCTCGTCCAGTCCCGACGAAGCCGTCTTGACCTCAATGCCCAGTTCCTGAGCCCGCGCGAGCACTTCCTTGGAATCCTCTCCAAGCTCTCGTGCCAGCTCGTATACGCGTGTTTTGGCCACGCTCACCTCCGCTCAGGTGACAACCGATCACTCAGTGGGATCAGTCGCCTCTTCTTCTGTTTCAGTAACTTCTGTTTCAACGACGTCTGTCTCAACGGCTTCGCCGCCTTCTGCGGCTTCGTCGGTCATCGTCTGTCCGTCATCGTCTGTCGCGATGTCGTCAGTCGCGATGTCGTCAGTCATTGGTCGTTCATCGTCTGTCGCGATGTCATCTGTCGCGATGTCGTCCGTCGTTGGTCGTTCATCGTCT
>JBDLJV010000076.1:0-9480 GCA_039714175.1 Actinomycetota bacterium | reverse complement strand
CGCGTATTACGAAACGCCCCAATCGGACGATCGGTTCATCGAGAGTCAACTCGACATCCGTGACGCCCAGGGACGCGCCATGCCGGGGTACGGATGGGTCTTCCCTCTCGGCGACGGTGAGATCAACGTTGGTGCCGGACTCGTCTCAACCTTCAAGGGTTGGAAGGACGTCAACACGTCGAACATCCTCGATGCCTACGTGTCCTCACTCCCTGACCACTGGAAGGTTGACGAGATCACACCCCATACAAAGCCGCTGGGAGGCAAGCTGCCGATGTCGCTGTCGGTGGGTCCCAAGGTGGGACGTAACTGGGCACTGATCGGAGATGCCTCAGGTGCCGTCAACCCGTTCAACGGTGAAGGCATCGACTACGCCTACGAGACTGGCCGGATGGCGGCCAAGTACGTTGCTGATGCCGCGGCAGGCGACGAAACAGCACTCAGCGGCTACGCCCGCGAGCTCGAGGACGTCTACGGTGACTACCACCGTGTCGCCAGGGTCTTCGTCAAGGCCATCGGAAATCCCGCCGTCATGCGAACGTTGACAACAGTCGGTCTCAGGTCCAAACCACTCATGGAGTGGACCCTCAAGGTGATGGCGAACCTCCTCGACCCCGACGAGGCCCAGATGTCAGAGCGCGTCTACTACGCGATCGAGAAGGTCGTCAACGTAGGAAGCTGAGAGCGTTCAGCGTTGGTCGTGTGTCGTTTGTCGTTCAGCGTGATTCCGTAGCACTCGGACGTCGATGATGCCTTCGCTGACGACCGTTCCGTCCGCGGATTCGATCACCGGCACCCGGTTCGTGTACTTCTCCATGAGCACGAGATCGAGGTCCACATCTACCAGTGTGATGCGGTCTTCTCCATACACGCGCACGGCCGCGGCGATACCTCTTTCACACAGCGGACAGTTCAGTCTCGTGTAGATCGTGACGGTCACGGAGTGAGTCCGCCTGTTGCAAGCTTGAACACGAAAGCGATCAGGATGATCCCCAGCAGCACAGCGACGGCGATTGATGTGACAGGACGCACGGCGAGACGTTACCTCTCACTCGGCAATCTGGAGTTCGATACGGTTACCGCCATCGGGACGGCCGAGGACCACTGTGTCCCCCACGCCGATCGGGAAGTCGTCAACCGCCCGGCCGTCGCGGACACCCAGGGCGATCTGACCGTGGGAGTCGACGTGGATCACAGGTTCTCCCTCCTCAACATCGCCGTAGGAAACGCCCCAGGCAATGCGGTACTCCTTCATGTCCACCGACAGCAGGACATCGTCACCCTGTGTCAGATCAACGCCCGCTAGGTCTTCGGGTGAGATGTTGAACTGGATATTGCCGAACGTATCGATCCACAGGACACTCCCCCTGATCCCGCCGTTGCCCGCTGGTTCCGCCAACGGGATGAGCAACGGCTTGATCGAGCCACCATCGATCACTGGTCCGAGATCCTCGATCTCGGCTTGGCCGGAAGCCAGAACAGCGGCCGCTGGACCGAAGACGTCGCGCCCGTGGAACGTCGCACCACGTCCCGGAAGACGGAATCGTTCATCTTCGAGCGAGACGATCAGATCTGCTCCCCCAACCATCGCCACGGCAGGAGCAAGCAGCCCGTTGTCAGGACCGACGAAGTACCCGACCGGAGTTCTGGCGGCAATCGCCTTCCGCTCGGTTCCCACACCCGGATCGACGACAGCGAGAAACACGCCATCGGGCATGTACTGGACAGCTCGGGTGAGTGCCATCGCGCCACCATGGACGTCCCCGCGTCCGATGCCATGGGTGATATCGATGACGCGTGTCGCCGGAGCGATCCGGGCAACGACACCGTGCACGACACCGACGAACTCGTCGTCGTACCCGAAGTCACTGAGGAAGGAGATGGGAGCGTTCATGAGCACAAGGCTAACAACCGAGCGAAGCCCCATTCGACCCAAGGCCCACGACCGTCTACTGTCTGTGACCCAGCGTCGACCGGCAGGAACATGACTGACACAGGTATCCACGATTCAGTGTTCGACACGATCGAACCGCAAGAAAGCGTCAAGAAGCCCAAGCTGAAGAAGGCGTTCTACGAAGAGGAACTCGAACGTCTCCAAGCCGAGCTTGTGAAGCTTCAGAGCTACATCAAGGAGGAGGGCCTGAAGGTCGTTGTGATCTTCGAGGGCCGAGATGCTGCCGGCAAGGGTGGCGTCATCAAGCGGATCACCGAACGCCTGAACCCAAGGATCTGCCGTGTCGAGGCACTCGGGACTGCAACCGAGCGTGAGAAGACGCAGTGGTGGTTCCAGCGGTATGTGAGCAGGCTCCCAGCTGCCGGTGAGATCGTGCTGTTCGACCGCTCCTGGTACAACCGGGCCCTCGTCGAGCCGGTTATGGGGTTCTGTACCCAGGATGAGTACAAGGAGTTCCTCCGCACCTGTCCCGAGTTCGAGCGCATGATCGTTCGTAGCGGGATCATTCTCATCAAGTACTGGTTCTCGGTAAGTGACGAGGAGCAGGAACGGCGGTTCCAGGCGCGCATCGATGACACCGTCAAGCGTTGGAAACTCAGCCCGATGGATCTCGAGTCCCGGGCCCGCTGGGTCGAGTTCTCGAAGGCCAAGGACATCATGTTCGACCATACGGACATCAAGCAGGCTCCGTGGTATGTGGTCAACGCCGAATCCAAGAAGCGGGCCCGCCTCAACTGCATCAGCCATCTATTGACGATGATCCCGTATGAGGATCGCACGCTCGGCCCGATCGAGTTGCCTCCCCGACAGGATGACAGCGGCTACATCCGTCCGCCGATCAGCGAGCAGACGTTTGTGGAAGAGGAGTATTAGCTCGCTGCGCTCGCGGACATCCGATATCTGATATCCGATAACCGACAGACGACTGTCCTTCGTCGTTGGTCATACCTCTCGGTGGTCGAGGCGGTGGATGGACCACGTGGTCATTCCTGCGATCAACGCAGACGTGACGATCAACGCGCGCCAGTAGATGAATTCGCCGCCACTCAGCAGTACATCGGTCGAGCCGATGAGTGCTCCCGGGAGCCATGGCGCCAGTGGGGAGATGATCGACAACAGTCCGATGACGATGAGAGCCCCGACGGATACGAGCGCCACCCCCGGAACACTTCTCAGGAACGAGGACACCAACCCAACCACGGCGACGAGGAACACCAAATACACCATGAACAGAGCAGTGCCGATGAGTACCGGCCCGAGATCGATCCACTCGATGAGCAAGCCCGTGCCCACAAACGCGATCACCATGCCCATCGCGAACATGACGGCCGCGGCAGCAGAGGACACGACGAGACGCGGGATGAAGATGTCACGGATTGCGGCTCGCGTCCTGAGGAAGATCGCTATCTCAGGCTTTGCGTCGAAAGCGAGGGCTGCGGCTCCGACGAACGCCGTCGCCAGTATCCCGATCTGCAGCGCATTCCCGATGTACATCGAGACGCCGTCCGCAGCGGTCATCGGCGGGAGTGTCCCAACTGCCTCCTCGCCGAGCGACTCCATGAGATCCGGCAGGAAGCGCACGGTCAACGGACCAAGCAAGCCGAACGACCCGAACACGGCGGCCAGGATCATCAGGCGCTGGGTCCTCCACAGCCTCAGCCATTCAAGGCTCCAGAGGTTCATCGGGTCACCTCCAGGAAGACGTCTTCGAGCGATGTGGTCCCCTGGTTCACCCACTGGACCGGATGCCCGCTCCCGGCGAGGATCCCCACAAGTTCCTGCTCCGCAGCCGCCCGATCCGATACAACCAAGCTGAGGAGGCCGTCGGATCCGACACCAACCGATTTCACCCACGGACGATCGAGGAGGAGATCCTTGATCTCCTCTGCCCCCGACCGTACTTTCACTCCGAAGCCGGATCTCGAGTAGCGACTCAGCAAACCGTCCAACGATCCCTGATACATCACTTCTCCCCGGCGGAGGATGCCGATCTCATCGCAGACTTCCTGCACATCCTCAAGAATGTGGCTCGACAGCAGCACGGTGGAACGGCCCCGCATCGCGGACAGGAGATCGAGCACCTCTCGTCGTCCTGCTGGATCAAGTGCCGCGGCGGGTTCGTCGAGCAGGAGAAGATCGGGTTCGTTCACGACCACAGCCGCAAGACCCAGTCGTTGCAGCATCCCGCGCGAGTAGCCCTTCACCTTCCGATTTGCGTCGCCTGCCAGACCGGCAATCTCCAGGACCTCGTCCACCCGGGAAGACGGAATGCCGTTGTCAGCGAGCTTCCGTGACAGTTCGACAACCTCTCGACCTGTGAGCCACCGATCGAACTGCGGCGTGTCGGGCAGAACGCCCACGGTCCCAGCGGCTACCTCAACGGACCCGGACGTTGCTTTTCTCAGCCCTGCCAGGATTCCGAGCATCGTGGTCTTCCCGGCACCGTTCGGACCAACGAGCCCGTAGACGCTCCCGCGCGGAACATCGAGATCGACACGATCTAATGCCGTGACATCCTTGTACTTCTTGGTGAGAGCTGCCGTGTGGATCGCGCGGTCGGTCACCTTGGGAAGGCTACAGGTTCCCGCGCTTCGCCTGTTCACGCTCGATCGACTCGAAGAGAGCTTTGAAGTTCCCGAGTCCGAACCCGGTAGCTCCCCTTCGTTCGATGAACTCGAAGAACACCGTAGGCCGATCCTGGAGCATCTTCGAAAACGTCTGGAGCAGGTAACCGTCGTCGTCCTTGTCGACAAGGATGCTCAACCGTTCGATGTTGTCCCACGGAAGGTCGATTCCCGCAAGACGCTCCTGCGCCTCCGGGTAGTACTCGGACGGGACGTAGATCGTCTCGATGCCCCTGTTGTGGATGTCCTCGATCGACGTCTGGAGATCCTTGGTGGATAGAGCAAGATGCTGCACACCGGGTGTCCGATAGAAGTCGAGATACTCCTCGATCTGACTCTTCTTCTTCCCTTGTGCAGGTTCGTTGATCGGCAGCTTGATGACTCCGTTGCCGCCCGACATCACCTTGGACATGAGCGCCGTGTACTCGGTGGAGATGGCGTCATCGTCGAAGTGCTTGAGCATCGTGAACGAAAAGATGCGGTCATAGAACTCGACCCATTCGTTCATCTTGCCGAGTTCGACATTCGCGACCACATGATCGATGCAGTGGAGGCCCGTTGACCTGGCGATGGTGTCTTCGCGCGGTTCGAACCGTGGGTCAGCCCCCTCGAGTTCGATGAGTGAGTGCACGGTGTCCCCGTACGCCTTGATCGTCGACTGGACCATGCGGCCATGATCGTTCTCGGTCACGATCGGCTCCATGTGTGGCTCTGCTCCACGTTCGACTGCAAGATTGAACGCTGCAACCGAATCCGGTACAAGGAACCCGACGTCCTTCAGGCCGGGTCCGTGCAGTTTCACATGATCCGAGATCTCGTGGTCGGGTCCCTGGGCTCCCGTGACGATGAACTCGATCTCGCTCTGACGTAGGAGATACGATGATCGGTCGCGCACGCCGGTCTCCGGACCCGCATAGCCGACGATCTCGAACCCGAGCAAAGCGCGGAGCGCCTGGGCCTGCATGAAGGCGTTGCCGACCCACCACTCCATCGGCCCGAACCCCTTCATGGGGAACGGATCGTTCGATGCGAATTCCTTGGCCCGCAGTGTGAGATCAATATCCATGTGCCTCCTCGTGTCTCCGTCGGCAATCGTAGGGAACGCCACCACACTGCGCGGCTGATCTCGGGACTTGGCCCCGCGTACACGCGTAGCATGGCACAGAGACTTCCAAGGAGCCCCATGCCTTACTACCGGTCGGTCGGCGAGATACCTGCAAAGCGGCACGTCCAATTCCGCCAACCTGATGGATCGCTGTATGCCGAGGAGCTGATGGGTGAAGAAGGGTTCTCCTTCGACTCGGCTCTCCTCTATCACAAGTACCTACCGACAGGTCTCAAGGCAATCGAAGCGGTCGAGGCAGAGGATCAGGAATCAACGCCGAATCATCCGCTGAAGCCGCGCCACTTCAAGACGCACCAGTTGAAGGCGGGCGGCAACACCGTCCGTGCACGGGCGCTGCTGATGCAGAACGAGGACTGTGCGATCTCGTACTTCGTCGGATCCGACGACTCGGATCTCTACAAGAACGCAATGGGCGATGAGATGGTCTACATCGAGCAGGGATCGGGGACACTCGAGACCGTGTTCGGAGCGATCCGGTTCGAGCCGGGCGACTACCTGATCATCCCGGCGTCGGTGATCCATCGATACGTCCTCGATGAGTCGTCGGAACCCGTACGAGCGCTCATCCTGGAGACCAGAGGACACATCGGACCTCCCCGCAGGTACCTGTCGCGCAACGGGCAACTCCTCGAGCACGCTCCGTACTGCGAGCGAGACCTCCACGGCCCCGAGGCACCGTTGGTGCGGGAGGATTCCGACGTTGAGGTGTTGGTCAAGCACAAGGGAGGCATGACGAAGTTCGTCTACGAACACCACCCGTTCGATGTCATTGGCTGGGATGGCTGCCTGTACCCGTACAAGTTCTCGATCCACGACTTCGAACCGATCACCGGGCGAATCCATCAACCGCCGCCCGTTCACCAGACCTTCGAGGCGCCCGGAGTGATCGTGTGCTCCTTCGTCCCAAGGCTCTACGACTATCACCCCGAGGCGATCCCCGCCCCTTACAACCACGCCAATGTCGACAGCGACGAAATGCTGTTCTATGTCGACGGCAACTTCATGTCCCGAAAGGGATCCGGTATCGAGAAGGGATCGATCTCGCTGCATCCGGGTGGACACACGCATGGCCCGCAACCGGGATCCGTCGAGGCCTCCATCGGCAAGGAAGGCACAGAGGAACTCGCCGTGATGATCGACACCTATCGTCCACTCGACCTCGGACCCGGCGCAAGGGACTCAGAGGATGATGGCTACGCATGGACCTGGCTCGAGGGTCGATGAGGCTCGTTCTCGACGCTCGGACGGCGGCATTCGCCACATTGATCGACTACGCAGGCCTGTTCCCGCCTGCATCCCTGTCGGTCGAGGATGCTGTCGGTGAGTACCGACGGATCCGCGCCGGCGCATCAGCGTGGGTGGGCGGCCGCTTCCTGTGCAGAGCGTCACAGTTGGCTGATCTCGCATCTGTGGCCACTCGAACGTTCGCTGCCGGGGAGACTCCGTGGGAGGTCTCGGTCATCTTCGATGGCACGCCGGGCGAGTCAGCGGCGCTCGCGAAGGACTTCCATGCAGAGATGGACCCCGTCATGGTTGTCGCAGCGGCAGAAGCCAGACTCGGAGGAGCCGCAAACGTAGCGGTCGATCCGCTCATCGATTCGATGCTGTCGATCGCTCCGGAGGTAGTTCCATTCATCGAGGTCGACCGGTCCCGATCCATCAAGGAGCAGGTTGATTCCGTCGCCACAACACTTGAGTCCCGCCGGAGGGTCGGAGGCGTCAAACTGCGATGTGGCGGTGAAGCCGTTGATTCCTTCCCGACGCCCGGGGAGGTAGCCGAATTCATCGCAGCCTCGGTCGACGCCCGAATGCCGTTCAAAGCAACGGCCGGACTACATCAGCCGATCAGGCACTTCGACGACAACCTCGGGCTGGAGCGCCACGGTTTTGTGAATCTCCTCATCGCAACGGCTCTCGCGGAAGCCGGAGAGGATCGGGCGACCATCGAACACGTCATCGCAGAGACGGACCCGGACGCGTTCGCGATGTCGGCTGCCTTCGCCTCATGGAGGGACCGCAAGGTGCCTGGTTCGGCACTGCGCCGGATGCGACACTCTGGATTCGTGGCGTACGGCTCGTGCGACTTCAACGAACCAACGGAGGCACTCATCGAACTCGGGTTCATGGGACAAGGAGAATGATGGATCACACACGAATGTCCTGGGTCGAGGTTCCAACAGACTCGGACTTCCCTATCCAGAACCTGCCGTACGGTGTCTTCGCCGATGGCACCGGCGTCCGGTGCGGAGTCAGGATCGGCGACGCCGTGTTCGACCTGGCCCGCGCGGAATCCGCAGGCCTCTTCTCCAATACCGGCCTTGAGCACGACACGTTCCGCACCGAGTCGCTCAATGCATTCCTCTCACATTCGAGAGGTGTCTGGTCCTCAGTGAGACACCACATTGCAGATGTACTCGACGCCTCCAACGGCGAAGGTCGCGAGTTCTGCGAGGATCACCACCTGCTCATCGATCATCCCGTGAAGATGCGGCTGCCGGTGGAAGTGGGCGACTATGTCGACTTCTACTCGTCCGAACAACATGCCAGGAACGTGGGAAGGATGTTCCGACCCGACGCCGAGCCACTGCTCCCGAATTGGAAGCAGCTACCGGTCGGCTACCACGGGAGGGCTGGAACGGTCGTCGTGTCCGGAACCGGGATTCGCCGCCCTTTGGGACAGCGGAGGGGACCCGAGGGACCGACGTTCGGTTCGTCAGACAAGCTCGATATGGAACTCGAGGTCGGATTCGTCACGGGAAGTGGTCCGAGTCTCGGAACACCGATCGATGTCAACGACGCCGAACACCACATCTTCGGTCTCGTGCTCGTCAACGACTGGTCGGCACGGGACATTCAGGCATGGGAGTACGTTCCCCTTGGACCGTTCCTCGGCAAGTCGTTCGCGACAACGATCTCCCCATGGATCGTGCCTCTCGAAGCGCTTGAGCCGTTCCGGGTACCGGCTGGCGCGCAGGAACCAACACCACTTCCCTATCTCGTCGAGGAACACCGCATCGGTCTCGATCTGGGCCTTGAAGTGGATGTCACACCGGCTGGCGGTGGTCCGACCACGATCGTGAAGACATCGTTCACGAACATGTACTGGACGATGGCCCAGCAACTCGCCCACGCCACGGTGAACGGAGCAACCGTTCGCCCCGGCGATCTATTCGCATCCGGCACGGTGTCCGGTCCGACGCGCGATCAGTTCGGGTCACTGCTCGAGATCAGCTGGAATGGGACGGAGGCACTGGAAATCGAAGGCACCTCGCCACGTACGTTCCTCGAAGACGGCGACACCGTCACGATCCGCGGCCGTTGCTCAGCCGCTGGCGCCGTCCCCATCGGCTTCGGAGAGTGCACGGGGACGATCACCCCCTAGCCACAAGTCGTCCCCTCTACCGTTGGACGGCAGACCGCAGCCATGCAGGGCGATGGTGCTGAGAGCCGACGGCTGAAGTCCTTCGGCATCCCCCTCCTGGCTCGCAAGCTCGCCCGTCCTCCCACCAGGGGAGGACCCTGAAGAAAGCACAGGGGGACAAGGCATAACGCACAACGACGAACGCAGCCGTTAGGCTCCCGTCCATGGCCACATTGCGACTATTCGCCAATCTCAGGGAGTCCGCAGGAACCGCTCGGGTTGACATCGACGCTGCAACCGTTGGTGATCTTCTCAGCGAAGCCAAGAGTCGCTTCGGAGACCGCTTCGAAGCCGGAACTGCGAGCGCTGGCGTGTGGGTGAACGGGGAACCAGCTTCGAGCGAGACCGAGATCTC
>JBDLJV010000075.1:0-9555 GCA_039714175.1 Actinomycetota bacterium | reverse complement strand
CCCGAGGGTCTGGCGCATGTTCTCGAACCGCCACCGGCAAATGCAGCAAAGGTCCTGAACCTCGGCAGCTACAAGGCAGTAGTGAGCTAACCCAAACCGTTCTTGCGTAACTGGTGACCGCACGTGCGGTCACCAGTTACGCAAGAACGGTCTCGGAATCGGATATCCCTGACCCGCGAGCCCCGCGCGGTACCATCCGCGCAAGGAGGCACTGTGGCGACCAGCACTGCCAGTTTCGGCACAGGCAAACGCGAAGGGCATGATTCGTCCGGTTACTACGGACGAAGAATGCATGCTGCCAATGGCGATCGCGAGATCGGCGAGGTTGTAGACCCGCCAGCAACCGTGGTCGACCAACTCTTCAAGGCGTCGTCCGAATCGATGGATCAGATCCCGGACAACTGTGTCGCGCTCATGGTCACCTCGCCGCCGTACAACGTTGGCAAGGACTACGACGACGACCTCGACCTCGGTGAGTACCTTGACCTTCTCAGGAAGGTCTTCACGGAGACGTACCGTGTCCTCGAGCCGGGCGGACGGGTAGCGGTCAACGTGGCGAACCTCGGACGGAAGCCATACCTGCCACTCAACCAACACGTTGCGATGCTTCTCACCGAGATCGGTTTCGATCTCCGCGGGGAGATCATCTGGCAGAAGGCAAAGTCAGCCGGCGGTTCGTGTGCCTGGGGATCATGGCAATCGGCGAAGAACCCGACGCTGCGCGACATCCACGAGTACGTGATCGTCGCCTCCAAGGACTCATATGCCCGCATTCGCAAGGGTGAGGACACGATCTCGAAGGAGGAATTCCTCGACGCGACGGTGTCGATCTGGAACATCCTCCCCGAGTCTGCTCGACGCGTGGGCCATCCCGCACCGTTCCCTGTCGAGCTGCCGCGAAGATTGATCGAGTTGTATACGTTCGAAGGCGATCTTGTGCTTGATCCGTTCCTTGGGTCTGGCACGACCGCGGTGGCTGCCGTGGAATCGAACCGGCACTACGTGGGTTATGAGCTGAGTGCCGAGTATCTCGAAATCGCTGAGCGTCGAATCCACGAAGGACGTACCGGAGTTCGTTCCGTCCACGTCTGACCTCGTCCCCATCGAGAGAGCGCTTCTCCTCACCGTGCCCTGGTTGGTTGGTGCCCTTGTCGTCTCGATTCCGCTGCTGCTCATCGATGTCTCCAACGAACCCCTTGGCATCTTCATCGCACAGCTCGTCGCACTCGTACTGCTCGCTCTGGTCCTTGCTCATCGTCTTGCGCCTCTGAGCACGGCGACCTGGTTCGTCGGGGCCTCATGGAGGACCATCGTCAACGTGACTGCGAGTGGTGTTGGCCTGATCGTGCTCGTCACGGGGACTGTCGGTCTCGTCACCATCGCATCGTCAGCTGCTCTTCGATTCGACCCGTCGTTGCAGTTCCTCCAGCTGCTCTCGGCTCTCGACATAGCGTGGGTGGTCGCGGCGATTTCGGTAGGGGCCTATCGCACGTGGACACCCGGTGTAGCCGTTGGACTCAGCGCAACTGTCGGGATCATCTGCGTCTGGTCGATATGGAGGTACCTCCATGCTGTCGGCTTCGGTTCGAATGGTGAGTGGATCGTGTCCGGCCCCGATCTTGCTCGGTACGTCCTACCGTTCGACGTGGTCGCTGCTCTCATGGCGGTGGCACTCTTCGTGCTCGGATCACTGAAGGCAGTTCAGGCAATCGAGCAGCCGAGGGCCCAGTCATAAGGCGCGAACACGACTCTCGGACGTCGCTCCTCAACGTAGAGCGCATCCTCTGGCGATAACCAGCTGCTGACGGCCACCGCGATATCAGCGGATCGTGCCGGGATGAGCGTTGGCATGCTCGAAGGGCGAACGAAATCGGCCCCGTACCACTTGAGCACTCGTGTGACGTGCAGCGTGTGGTTGGCTCGATCGAGCCTTGCCCCTCCGCCTGCCAAGAAGGATCGCATCTGATCATCGAGCTGGGCGTCGAGTCTCTCCGCTTCGAAGGGTTCCGAGCGCAGCGTTGGACATGACACAGACCCGCATACCAGTGCCCCGTGGATGCGAGGATCACCGAAGCGGCGGATCTTGCCGTGTTCGATGTCGTCGAGCGACAGGGTCTCTCGAGCAACGGTTGCCCAGGGCGCGGAGAATGCGCCGGGAACCCGAAGAACGGAATCCAGATCGTTGGAGAACGCCTGCCCTGCGCGGTGAAGTGCCCCGGCGTTGTAGAGATTGATCCAGTAGGCAAGGGCACCGTCAGGCGAGAGCGTATCCGGATCGGTCCTCTCCACGTGATCTCTGTATGCCGCGAGGTCCGGAACCGCATCCTTGAGGGTCCGTGTTCCATGTTCTCGCATGCGTGTGAGAACACTCGCCAGCTCAGTGTGATCGATTCCTCTCGAACCTCCCGGTCCGGGCGTCCGCAGGCGTAGCGCATACACCATGTTCCAGCCAGCCCGGAGAGGATTGGGTCCCTTGCTCATGGAGACCCCAACGTGTCCGAGCACCGGTCTGTTCCGTGTCCTACGGCCGGAAGCTGATGGCTGAAGGCTGTCAGCTCTCAGCCATCATCCGCTCGGAGGCCTCTTCGAAGTCCTCCTTGGGCGTCTTGATCGATCGCAGGATCAAGTACCCGACAACGCCTGAGACGAAGGATCCGAGGAAGATCCCCAGTTTCGACTCATCGGCAAGAAGCTCATGTGTGAACGCCAACTCGGTAACGAACAACGACACGGTGAACCCGATGCCAGCGAGGGCTCCGAGACCGAAGATCGTCTTCAGCGTGGTACGACGCGGCAGTTCTCCAAGATTGAGTTTCAGGCCGAGCCATGTGGCTGCGGTGACTCCCAGAGGCTTGCCGACCATGAGGCCCACAGCAACACCGAGGGCGACGGGACTCGTGAGCTGTTCCCCAAGGCTGGTCTCGCCACCAACGAATCTGACTCCGGCATTCGCGAGGGCGAACAGTGGCACGATGACGAATGACGACCACGGGTGAAGCGCATGCTCGAGCCGGTTCAGCGGTGGCACGGAGGACTTCGCTACATCAGCGAGTTCGAGTGCGTCATGGTCAAGCCGCTCCTCGGCATGCGGCGAGGCTCTGTTTATGTCCCATCGTTCCAGAACTCGCACGGCCTTCTGGCGGAACTGTTCGTCCGAGTACTTCGCATAGACCGGTGTCATCAGGCCGAGGACGACACCGGCGATCGTCGCATGCACGCCGGATTCGAGGAAGCCGTACCAGATGGCGACACCCATGGGCACATAGAACAGCAGACTCGTGACCCCTGCCTTCTTCGCTATGGACACAACAACGAGAACGGCGGCGGCGAATCCCAGGTAACCCAGATTGAGATCGTCGGTGTAGAAGATCGCGATCACGGCGATCGCACCAATGTCATCGACGATCGCCAGCGCGAGCAGGAACAGCTTCGCGCTCACCGAAACACGTGAACCCAACAGGGCAACAACGCCGACGGAGAATGCGATGTCGGTAGCCATCGGGACACCCCAGCCTCGCATGGCTTCCGGATCGCCGGTACCGATAACGAATGCCACATAGATGAGTGCCGGTATGACCATGCCACCAAGAGCGGCCATGGCAGGGAGTGATGCCTTCTTGACCGAGTTCAGTTCCCCAGTGACGAGTTCGCGTTTGATCTCGAGGCCGACGACGAAGAAGAAGATGACCATCAAGCCGTCGTTGATGAGATGCTTGAGAGACTCGTTGATGTGTACCGGTCCGGCTGAGAATTCGATGTGGGAGTCGAAGAGCTCGAAGTAGCTGTCCCCGAACCCCGAGTTCGCCCAGATGATCGCGATCGCCGCGGCGAGCAGGAGGACAATGCCACCGGCCGCCTCAACGCGGGTGAACTCGATGACGGGCCGGATGAACCTCTTGGGCACGATGCGGTCGGACATCATCCAGGTTTCGTGAATTGGATCGTGCGGATTCGCCATGAGTGAGCAAGACTAGCGACGATGCGTCTCGACACCTATCAGAGGAGATCGGCCGCAGACCGGCAACCGCAGAACCGACTGCTGTCCCAGTCAGGTACCATCGCCGCCACGCCGGAGGAGCCGTTGTGGGCGTAGACATCTTGAGAGTTGTGGCCGGTTTGGTCATTCTCATCGTTGCTGCGGACCGGTTGGTCCTCTCGGCGGTGCGCATCGCCAAGATCTTCAAGGTTTCCGTGGTCGTGATCGGTGCCGTGATCGTTGGATTCGGAACGTCCGTACCGGAGTTCGTCGTGTCCGCAATCGCCGCCTCGAAGGGTGAGACAGGACTCTCGATGAGCAATGTTGTTGCTTCGAACACGGCCAACCTCACGCTTGTTCTCGGAACTGCCGCACTCATGGCCGTTCTCGCCACAAAGCAGGCCGTTGTCAAGCGCGAAGGCTTGCTGATGCTCGGTGCTGTCGGTGCTCTCGCTGTTGTGCTTGCCGACAAGAACGTATCGATTCCTGAGGGCCTGTTCCTCGCTGCGGGAATGGTCGCTGCCGTATGGCTGCTCGTCGTCTGGACGATCAACGGTGATGACAACACGGACGACGAACTCGGAGACATCGTCGCGGATCCGGATCGTGTGTGGATCGAGGTCATCTATGGACTCGTTGCCCTGATTGCAACCGTGGTTGCCGGCCAGCAGCTTCTGATCGGCGTTGTTTCGATGGGGGAGCGATGGGGCCTGTCGGTCGTATTCATGGGTCTCATCACCGGCGTCGGAACAAGCCTTCCGGAGCTCTCGGCGGCATTGGCAGGTGCCCGACGAGGTGCGTCGGACCTTGTACTCGGAAACGTCCTCGGATCCAACGTGTTCAACTCACTCGGCGTGGCTGGCCTGGCGGCGATCATCGGGCCCGGCGTTGTCGAAGGTGTTCCTTCGATGCTGTTGGTCCTGATGCTCCTGGCGGGTGTCTTCGCCGGTGTCTTCGCCTATACCTCACAGCGGATCTCCCGCGTCGAGGGCGGCGTTCTGCTCGCTGTGTTTCTCGTCTACTCCTATTTGTCTCTGTGACAGTCACGAACGAGTCGACCGGGCCAGGACTTCTCATCAGTGGAACTCCTGAAGTCCTTTGGTCGTTGTAGGCGCAATGGGGAAGGACACGACGAACGCTGATGCACGCCGCCCGTCTGCTTGGGCCGGCTCCGCTGGTGTCGCTGTCGCTCTTGGGCTCACAGAACTTCTTGCAGGCTTGTCCGGGGCCATTCCGTCAGCGATCTCATCCATTGGGTCGATCATCGTGGACATCTCGCCGGCTTGGTTGAAGACCTTCGCGATTTCCACGTTCGGCACGGCCGACAAGGCGGTGCTCGGTGTGGGTGTCTTCGTGGTCTCCCTTGTGATCGGTTGGTTCCTTGGTAGGGCCTCGACCCGGTCACCGGTTCCGATCGTTGTCGGATTCGGGGCGTTCGCGGTGCTCGGAATCGTTGCGCAATCGGGCAAACCAGCAGCAGAGATGCCCGTTGTCATTGCATCAACCACGATTGCTGCGGGAGTTGGCCTGTCTGTCTGGTACGGGATCAAGGGATTGACTGAGCCGGGGCAAGGCGACATCACCGACGGAGACGTTCCGAGCATCACACGGAGACGGCTGCTGGTCGCCGTGGGCGCGGCTGCAACGGTCTCGGTAGTGACACTGAGTATCGGACGGTCGAAGATCCGTTCCCGAGCCGAAGCGCAGCTGGCCGCCCTGGAGCTACCAAGACCGGTTGAGTCGGAGGTTGACCCCACCATCGACAATGACTTCGGCCTGGATCTGATCGCGCCGATTGTCGTGAGCAATGAGAAGTTCTACCGCATCGATACCGCCCTCGTGGTTCCTTCCATCGATCCCGACGAGTGGACGTTGACCATCAGCGGCATGGTGGATAGGGAGGTGACGCTCACCTATGAGGAGCTCCTGGACCTGCCGCTGGTTGAGCGGTACGCGACACTTGCCTGTGTATCGAACGAGATAGGAGATGATCTCGTCGGGAACGCCCTGTGGACGGGAGTGCCGCTGCCCCGGGTGCTCGAGTTGGCGGGTGTGCAGCCCGAAGCGGATCAGATCGTTGGTCGATCGATCGACGGTTGGACGGCTGGCTTTCCCACAGAACTCGCATTCGACGGACGTGACGCTCTGGTCGCCGTCGGAATGAACCGGGAGATCCTGCCGGCGAACCATGGATTCCCCGCACGGCTCGTCGTACCGGGTCTCTATGGGTATGTGTCGGCGACGAAGTGGTTGACCGAGATCGAACTCACGACCTGGGATGCCTTCGACGGGTACTGGATTCCGCGAGGGTGGGCCAAGGAAGCACCGATCAAGACGCAGTCGCGTATCGACAGGCCGAGGAACGGCAACCACATTGCAGCGGGGCGATACGTCTTCGGTGGTGTTGCGTGGGCTCCGACGCGGGGAATCGAGCGTGTGGAGGTTCAGATCGATGACGGCGCGTGGATGGATGCCAATCTGTCTGTTCCGTTGTCAACGAACAGCTGGGTTCAATGGGCCTTCGAAACCGAGGTTCTTGCCGGTCCGCACACGATGCGCGTTCGAGCGACGGATGGCACAGGTGCGACGCAGTCAGAACCCCGCGTCCGTCCGAAGCCCGATGGTGTCGAGGGCTGGCACATGATCAGGTTCCAGGCAATCGAGGGGTGAACGCCAGGGGACGTTCGGTCGGCAGCTCTCGTCTCTTCCCCTCTTCCTTGTCGTAGACTTCGGGTATGGAATCTGAGCCCAAAGCAATCTCAGCGCACACAGTCACACCTGAAGTCGTGGCCGACGACGCCGACGTATCAGAGGAAGCTGAAGCAACACGTCCTCATGTATCGGAGCCGTCCAAGCTCATTCGCATCGCTTCGATGACCCGTGCGATGCTCGAGGAGGTGCGCGAGGCGCCACTTGACGAAGCCGGTCGTCAGCGGCTGGTCGCTATCTACGACCAGTCAATCGACGAGTTGCGAGAGGTTCTGTCCGAGGATCTCGTCGACGAACTCAACGCTGTGTTCGTCCCGATAACCGAGACACCGTCGGAAGCTGAGCTGCGCATCGCCCAGGCCCAGTTGGTCGGTTGGCTCGAGGGCCTCTTCCACGGGATCCAGGCATCGCTCATCAGTCAGCAGATGGCTGCGTCCGCCCAGCTCGAGCGCATGCGCTATCAGAAGGCGCTTGAGGGCGGCGAGTCCGACGACCACGGCAACGGTCTCTACCTCTGACAGCTGGTAGCTGACTTCTCGGTCTCCGTTCTCTGTTCTCTGCTCTACGCTTGCATCATGTCCTTGTACAAGCTGCACACGCCCCCTCCCTTGGAGAACCCAGTTCTGATCTTCGGTCTTGCCGGATGGGGAGACGCTGCATCCGCCGCAAGCGATGCGGCAGATTGGCTTGCCGAGGATGGTCAGCCGATTGTTACGTTCGATCCGGACTCGGTCTTCGACTACCGCTCGAATCGGCCGATCCTTCGTTTCAGCGCGGGGGAGGCACAATCGCTGACATGGCCGCGGATGGAGTTGGTCCATGTTCGGCCATCCGGTCGTGACGTGTTGATCCTTGTCGGGAATGAACCCGACTATGCGTGGACTGCGATCAGCGAAGCTCTCGGCACCCTGGTGCATCATCTCGGCGTTGTGCATCTCGTCACTCTCGGCTCGGTGCCGGCTCCTGTTCGTCATGGGCCGGACACTGCTGTCTTCTGTACCGCGTCGGATCCGAGGCTTCTCCTGCTCGGGGATGAGATGCTCATGGATGAGATCGTGGTCCCGGCGTCTGCAGGGACCGTGTTCCGTTCAGCGATTGAGGAAGCCGGCATCCCCGCCGTCGGCTATTGGGCGCAGGTGCCCCAGTACGTTGGGAGGCCCTACCACCCAGCGGTCATCGGGCTTCTCAGGAAGGTCGCCGGCCAACTCGAATCCGAGTTCGATCTCGACGAATTGGAGAGGGACTCCGAGGAGCAGCTGGAACGCCTCGATGAGATCATCAGCCAGCGATCCGACGCGGCAGAGTTCATCGAGACGCTCGGTGGGAGCGTCGGCACGACATCAAAGATCCCGGAGGATCTCCCGACTGCAGACGAAATCGCTGATGAGGTTCTGAGGTTCCTTGAGAACCCGGACGAGTCCTGAGACGAAGAGACCCTCGCGTAGGGTCGTGCTACGTAACGCGTGCGACAGCGTTTGATCGCTCGGCGAACGACGCTACGAACCCAGGATCCCGACGAAGAGGGTCATGATGGCGAGCACCGCAGTGACCGCAATCATCGCCCACACGGACCAGGTCAAACCCTTGACCGCGTTGATCTGATCCCGTAGCGCGGCAGTGAGTTCGGCGAGTTCAGCACTCGATGCTCCGCCGGTTGCCTGTTGGACTCGCGTCGGGTCGGTCGGCTGCGGCTCGGGCGCCTTGGTCTGCTTTGGTTTGCTCTCTTTCGGGCTGTCTGGCAGCACGAAAGCGTTGATCTCGTCCTGGATGTCGGCGTTCTGCACGTCACCGTCCTCGGTGAGAGGCACGAACGAGACCGCTTCTCCGTCGGTCGGGTGCCCCAGATACAGGGTCTTTGGACCATCGAGAACGGTTGTTTGGATCCGCTGACCGTCAAGGAAGACGCCGTTCCGGCTCCCTGCATCCTCGATCTTCCATGCGGTGCCGTCGAACGATGCAATGGCATGCTTGCGCGAGATGCCGGGTCGCACGATGCGGACCGTCGAAGCTGCGTCTGCACCGACGAGCGCGGTGGCTCCATCGTCGACGGTGGTCTCGGTTTCTTGATAGGTGATGTTCAGTGGCACGTGATCCCCCAGGGGTGACTTCAGGTAGGAATCATGAGGGTAGTCCACCTTGTTGGTGCTTACGAACTTCATGGGGCGTGCTCGAAACGCTAGCCTGTGTGGTGCAGATCTAGTGAGGAGGTCCGCTGTGAAGGTGGGCGACGTGATGAGCGATGAGATCAAGACGATCGGACCTGATGCTCCGCTGAAGGAAGCAGCGATGGTGATGGTTAGGTCTGGCGTGAGTGGTCTCCCCGTTGTGGATGACAAGCGAAAGGTCGTTGGCATCGTGACGGAGGCGGACTTCGTGACGGCCGAAGCGAATCGGTCGTGGGGACGTCAGAGGCGGAGGCTTCTCGCCAACTTCCTCGGGGATGCGAACCCGGTGAATGCGAAGTTTGTCTCGGATGTGATGACCAAGGATCCGCATACGATCGACAGTGGTTCGTCAGTGACAGAAGCTGCCCGCATGATGACGGATCTGCGGGTCAAGCGTCTGCCTGTTGTCCTGCCTGATGGCACGCTTTGCGGGATCATCTCGCGAGCCGATGTCATGGGTGTGTTCGCCAGGCCCGACGAGGACCTCGCAGACGAGATCGTGAACGGCGTTGCTGTTGACGTACTCCAGTTGGATCCGGCGCATCTCAGGGTGTCAGTGGCCGAAGGAGTGGCCACGATCAGCGGAGATGTTCCGTCACGCACCGATGCCCGGTTATTGGAGCAGCTCGCGATCCGCGTGGAGGGAGTCGTCGCTGTCGAATCCGAGGTGGATTGGATGCACGAGGACGTTCCATCAGCAACTCC
>JBDLJV010000074.1:0-9678 GCA_039714175.1 Actinomycetota bacterium | reverse complement strand
GTCAAGAAGGACCAGCTGACACGCCTGCTGGAGTCCAACGGCGCTCGGAAGGTGACGAGCGCCTGACGGCCGCTCGCCACCGGTATTACGTAGTACGTATTACGTAGTACGTACTACGACGAGGCGGAGTTCACGACGCCTCGTACGTGTAGAAGCCCTTGCCTGACTTGCGGCCGAGGAGGCCGGCTTCGACCATCCGCTTGAGAAGCGGTGGCGCCGCATAGCGGGGATCCTGGTACTCCTCCATGAAGGCGTCTGCCACCGCAAGCATCGTGTCATTGCCGATGAGATCCGAGAGCGTGAGCGGTCCCATCGGATAGCCCGCACCGTTCACCATTGCTGCGTCGATGTCCTCCCTCGTGGCGAAGCCCTCCTCGTACATCCTCACCGCTTCGAAGATGTAGGGACAAAGCAGCTTGTTCACGATGAACCCTGCCCGATCCTTGGCCCGCACAACCGTCTTGCCGAGGGTCTCGGAAGCGAACTCGGCTGCTGCATCGGCAGTGGCATCGTCAGACACCACCGTCGAGATGATCTCCACAAGCGGCATCACCGTGGCCGGGTTGAAGAAGTGCATGCCGATCACGGACTCCGGGCGACTCGTGGAAGTGGCTATCTGTGTGATCGGGATCGAGGACGTGTTGGATGCAAGGATCGCCTTGTCGGACTCCACGATCTCGTCGATCTTGGAGAAGAGCTCACGTTTGACATCGAGGTTCTCGACCACCGCTTCAATCACGAGATCTCGGTCAGCGAACGAAGCAAGATCCGTTGTGAACGTCATCTTGTCGAGTGCTGCATCACGACCGGCCTCATCAAGCTTGCCGCGGTCAACAGCCTTCCCCAGGGAGCGCTCGATGCCCGCCCTGGATTTCGCTGCGAGCTCATCGGTCATCTCAACGACGATGACATCGATACCGGCCTTGGCACAGACCTCGGCGATACCTCCGCCCATCTGTCCCCCACCGACGATTCCTACCTTGCTGACGCTCATGATTGCCCTTTCGTCGTCCACGTCCCCATGGTAGTTTCGTGCAATCCTCGTGCCGCCAGAGGGGGACAGCATCGACCTCTACACCAGAGACAACATGGGCAGTTGGGACGATCGCGTTCCGATCCACTCAGCATCCGATCTCTATGACACCAGCCGGTTGATCGCAGATCCGAACCACTTGAGTTCGACGGTGCGTGTCGACAAGTCGTATCTGGGCGACGTGACAGGTAAGACCCTCCTCCATGCCCAATGCCACATGGGATCGGACACGCTTTCCTGGGCGAAGCTGGGTGCACGTGTTACAGGCATCGATTTCTCCGCCCCGGCGCTCGAGGCCGCTCGCGATACCGCCTCACAGCTCGGGATCGAGGCACGGTTCATCGAATCGGAACTCTACGCAAGCCCCGATGCGCTGAACGAGGAATTCGACATCGTCTACACCGGGGTCGGGGCGATCAACTGGCTCCCCGACATCTCTCGCTGGGCAAGAGTCATGGCATCGTTCACCCGATCGGGAGGGACGTTCTACATGCGCGAGGCGCATCCGCTGGTTTGGGCACTCGACTGGGAGCGTGATGACGACCTGATTTCTGTCACAGAGCACTACTTCGAGAGAGCGACACCAGCAACATGGCACGAGCCAGTGACGTACGCAGGCGAGGGGACTCTCGAACACGACACGATCCACTCGTGGAACCACGGTCTCGCCGAGATCTTCAACGCTCTCTGGATCGCGGGATTCAGCATCGACCTGTTCGAGGAGCACCAGTTCCTCGATTGGAAAGCGCTCCCCCACATGACCGAGTCCGATGGATTGTGGACGCTGCCGGAGTCGCAACGCGATCTCGTGCCCCTCATGTACTCATTGCGAGCGACAAAGAAGTAAGAGTCGAGAGTCAAGACTCTGACATCGAGCGAAGCTCGCTAGTGGCCAGGGGGGTTCTCGATGGTTGCGAACGCCTGGCGGCGGGCCTCGATGATCTCGAAGCCGATCTGCTCAAGCGTGTCCATCAACCAGAGATAGGCAGGCTTGCCGGGCCGATAGTCGGCCTCGGCCATTCCCTGAATGCGGCCCTGCTCCTGGAGCGCCTTCACCTTGTTGTGGTTGTTGTGTGGATCCACCGTGTAGACACCGAGGGTCCGGCCGCCGGACGTGTTGAGGATCGAGAAGGCCGGGACATCAGAGGGACCATCAGCGATGTACACGATGTTCTTCATCGGGACGCGTCTCTGATCCGGCGCCATCCTGGCGTTCACATCGATGCCATCGATCTTGTTGACCCCTTTGTTGATCTCGAAGATCGCTCGCGTCTTGGAAGTGTTGTCGATCGAATAGCCGACATGACTGATCGGTCCGGGACCAGGCGGCACAGGGAGTCGGTCGAGATAGCCGGGCTCCGCTACGTCCTCGATGAACGTGTTCGCCCAGATCCCATCGACCATCGGACCGAATACTGACCCCTCAACCATCTCCCTGATCCCCGTCGAGACGATGTAGTGCTCGACGGTGATGCCTTCATCCGCGAACTCGGGGATCTCTCCCACGTGTTCGCGTGTCGCGTTCATGAACTCGGGCATGCCCGGAACAGGAACGAGATCCTTGCCGAGCTCTCGGAGCTTCGCATTGGAGAGACCGTCAAAGACGCCTTCGCGCACATAGGTGAGGAGATGTCCGAGGTAGGCGGTGTCACGTTGAATCACGACCCCGTTGCGGTCGTAGTACTCGACAAGTCCGTCAACCTCTTTCCAGAACTCGTCAGCGTCCACTCCGTACGCGTCGAAGATCGGATCCTGCATGTTTGACGGGATCAGTGTCTTGTCGAAGTCCCAGACAAAGGCGATGACGGTCTGGGTGTACAGCGGGGCTGGCATGTCAGGAGCCTAGGCGGCTATGGCCTCTCAAACCCTGAGAATCTGACCGTGTCGTCATCGAACCACCAGCCCTGGAGCGTGCACGGGGTGCCTCTGAGCTCGGTGTGCGCCTCGCCGAGGCGGTCGAGCGAGACGATCACGTTGAGCAGCCATGCTCGGTGATCCAGCTCCCAGGCGATCTCTCCGAGAAGATCGAGCTGCGTCTCGGAATCCACAACGACCTCGACCGTGCGAACTCCATCGGCAACGATGGCACGCACAGAGCCTGCCTCAACAGGCGAGTCGAGAAACTCGGCGAGGACCATCTCTGTCGCCTCATCGACGTGTGCCCGATGGGCAGCGATGACCGCTTCTGTCACGAAGTCAACGCTCGTTCTGGATTCCTGTACGGCTACTGCCATGTCCGCCTCCGCAGTGAATGACAATATTGTAATTCAAAACGGAACGATCTGCGAGTCGTTTGAGAACTACGCCGGTAGAGACACCGAATACGCCCCGGAATCCGCGTCGTAATCCATTTCGACGATGCCCTTGGCTGTCGCTGCTTTGACGAATTGGAGGAAGCCGCCGTACCCGTACTGCTTCTCTGAGAACGACGAATCCGCCTTGCGCATCACATCCTTGAGTCCCGACAGCGCCACTGGTTCTTTGGTGTCCAATGCACCGATCGTTGAAGCGAGGAGCTCGAATGCTGCGGCCTCCCCCCGTCCGGCTTCTGGGAAGGACACGACAGGATCGCCCTTTCGCGACGATTCATCGAGTTGCACTTTTCCGCGCTCAGCCAGGTTCCGCATCAGCTCGCTGAAGGATCGGAAGCCGTAGTCGCTCTCGGAGAATGTCGAATCCTTTCGCAACAGCGCTCGCTTGAGTCGGGAGATGCGGACCTCGTCATCCGTCGAACGCTGAAGTCCTTGGAGCGTCCTGGAGACAAGTCCGTAGAGACTGTCGAGGTTCTTGACCGGTTGAGCCGGTTCGGATTTGCCGCGTCGGATCACCTTGGCTTGGGGGAGATCAACTCCGTCGAGGTTCTCATAGAAGAGGAACTCGTCGCACGCGGGCGGAAGGAGCTTTGACGTCGAACCCTTCAGGCCGACACCGATCACCTGCTTGTTCAGCTCGCGTAGTTTGTGCACCAGAGGGCTGAAGTCAGAATCACCCGTGCAGATGACGAACGTCGTGACGTACTCACGTTCGAACGCAAGCTCCACGGCGTCGACGGCCATCTTGATGTCTGCCGCATTCTTGCGAACGGCACCCTTGCGCTGAGGAATCTCGATCATCTCGATGTGGTTGTCGACAAGATTCTGGCGGTCGTCGTTGAAATAGGTCCAGTCGGCATATGCCTTGCGAACGACCACACGACCGCGCTCAGCGAGCGCATCGGCTATCGGCCGAAAATCGAATGCCATCCCGAGGTCTTCCCGCGCACCGATCGCGAGGTTTTCGTAGTCAATGAACAATCCAATACGTACTTCTTCCATGTGCGCAGCGTATCAGGCCGAGGCGCCGGAACCCGATTCCCATTCGGCGAGGATGCCTGCGGACCACTCGCGACATTGCTCGATGATCGCGTGGGGGTCCTCTTCCCCGCTGCGATCGATCGGGTCACCAAAGGCAACCTTCACACGCGTACCAAAGGGGACAGGGAACATGTTGTGCTCGAATACTCGCCACGAACCATCGATCACCGTCGGGACGATCTGGAGATCGGGCGCACCCTCCATCAGTGCCACGAGGCCACCGACTCGGTACTCCCCGAGGGAACCATCGCGGGACCGAGTTCCCTCGGGGAAGATCACTGCTGACACATCCCGCTCCTGGCAATTCGCTGCCATCTCGGTGATCGCCGCCATCGCTTGATCCCTGTCATCGCGATCGATGAGGGCGTTGGCTCCTCGTCGCAGGTTCAGGCTGATGGATGGAATGCCCTTCGCAAGCGACCGCTTTGCTACGTACTTCGGGAAGTTCCTGACGAGGATGCCCCCGAAGATCGGAACGTCGTACATGCTCTGATGATTCGAGACGAAGATGTACCCGCCAGACGAACGGAAGCGTTCGAGGCCTTCAACGTCGAACCGAACCGCCGAGATCTTGAAGACGCCCAGTAGCGTCCGTTGCAGGCCTGCCATCACCCATTCGAACGGTCGAAGACCGAAGAGGAGAGCGATGCGGCCGGCCAGATCGAACAGCGCAAGTGTGAGACCGAACGCGACCACCGTCGGAATCGAGAAGACCCAATCGCGTACCGCACGCATCAGAGATCTCGTCCGAGCCAGTTGATGAGTGCATCGTTCACGGCGGCGGGTTGCTCCTGTTGCGTCCAGTGACCCGAGTTCTCGATCACGACTGTTGTGAGATCGTCGATCCACCTGTCCATCCCGACGGTGGCCGAGACGGGGAGAACCGGGTCGCTGTCGGCAGCAAGCATGAGCACCGGCTGGATGATCGGGGCATCCATCTGGTCAGCGAAACTGGCGGCATTTGCGTCGATGTTGCGGTACCAGTTCACGGGTCCCGTGATGCCTCCAGCCGCAAATGCGTCGGCAAACACGGCGAGTTCCTCCTCCGTGAGAAAGTCTTCGTTGCCAGCGACCCACGTGTAGATACCGCGCAACCACGCTGCTGGATCCGCATCGAACATCGCCTCGACGGTGCCAACCTCCTGAAACATCAGTACGTAGCCGAACCGATCCGCGAGCTGTTCCCGCATGACTTCGATCGTCGGAAAGCCAACACACGCTCCCCGGTACGGCACATTGAGCGAGACAACCTGCTTCACGCGATCGGGGTACGTGATCGCCGTTGTCCACGCCACGATGCTGCCCCAGTCGTGGCCTACGATTGTCGCTCTGTCGATCCCCAGTCGGTCCATCAGGCCAACAACATCACCTGCCAGATGCTCGACGGTGTACTCGGACACGTCGTTCGGCTTGCTCGAGCCGCCGTAGCCACGCTGATCGAACGAGATAGCCCGGTAGCCGGCGTCGGCGAGAGCCGGCATCTGATGCCGCCAGGAGTAGGCAAGCTCCGGAAAGCCGTGGAGCAGCACGACAGCGTCGCCGGATCCCCGGTCATCCACCGCAAGCGTGATGCCGTTCGTTTCGATGGAGCGCATTCGTCCTGTCCTCCTTCGTCGACCTGTCGTGACGGTACACGAACAGAGAACCGACAACCGATATCCGATATCCGACATCCGACATCCGACAACAGAGTCGGAAACCTGACACTTCGGTGAAATCCTCCGGACCGAGGGTGTTCTGCTGGCTGGAGGTGCCGTGGCGAGGAACAATTCGATCACACAGGGGAAGAAGCGTGCTGAGCAGGAGGCCCGTCGGGCTCAGGCTCGCCGCAGGAAGACGATCCGTGGGGCAGCGATAGCCGGGGTGGCGGCGATCGTCGTCGTGGTCGGACTCATCGCCACGTGGCCTGAGCCTGATGTCGGCTCGACCGAGGCAGAAGCGTGGGATCTGCCCGCGCTCGTCGGCGACGGGAGATACGCGCTGTCAGACTTCTCTGGCGAACCCACAGTGGCTGTCTTCTTCGCATCGTGGTGCACCGTATGTGAGCACGAGATCCCCGACTTCCTGGCTGCCAGCAAGCAGCTCGGCGACGATGTCAACTTCATCGGCATCAACTCCCAGGACAACGGCCGCGGCGGTGGCGACGCGGACAAGTGGGGCATCACGGGTGAGTGGCCGATTGCACGTGATATCGGTGGACGGAACCAGTCAGGCCTCTCGGTCGACACCTTCGGCGCGAGGGGCATGCCCCTGACCGTCATCTACACACCGACGGGTGAGGTCGCCCACATCCAACGCGGCGGAATCTCCGGTCAGCAACTCATCGACCTCCTCGGCCAACTCGGGCTGTATTCGTAGGACGGAAGCCGGAAGTCGGAACGCTTCGCTCTCGGATTCTGATGCTGATGCCCGAGAGCGAGCGAAGTGAGTGTTCCGACATCCGACTTCCGTTATCTGAAAAAGCGACTGCCCCGGCTGAGGGGGATCGGCCGGGGCAGTCAGAACGATCGGGGGCGGGTGGGACCGTGGTCCGATCGTCTCTTCTGTTGTTGTGAATCAGCAGGGAGGAAGGAGGAGAGAGAAAAGCGATCCACCCAACAGAAACCTGCTTGTGAAATATTTCACAAGCACCCCGGAACGTTACCCCTTCATCCGCCATACCGCCCCCAAGCCCACCCCCGTCACGAACCCGGGGTTACAGACCCTCTCCACAAAGTCTGGGGCCCACAGAACGCCGGGGATCGTGAGTCAGCGTTCGATGAGGGCGGCGAGGGAATCCCCGGAATCATTGGCGATCGCGAGGTGGCGATCGTGGTAGCGCTTGAGATGGGAGAGCTGTCTCTGGGACAGTGGCTGACAGACGTAGTCCCAGTGGAGGGCAACGATATCTCCAGTCTCCAGCGCATCATCCTCAGCAACCGATGCACGTACTCGCTCGACCCGCTCGATGCCCTGAACGAGCTCGCGCCCATTCCACTCAAGCGGACGCGACATGACGAGGACATCATCTCCGATTGCCTCGACAACGGTCCCCCACCTGATCCGGCATTGATCGATCACGTCAAGTGCTTGGTCCGCGAAGCCGGATCGCAGGAGACCGACCCACGGATAGACGCAAAACACATGGAACGCATGGTTCGGGACACTCCCGATGATCCCGTCCGCCAACACCTGCCACCGGGACCCCACCCTCGGTCGGAACCTGTCATCGACAGAGTTCCCCCACGCAAGCGTGTCGATGTCCCTGAGCAGGTTGTTGCCCAACCAGTAGGCCTCGACAACCTCGCTCGCGAGGGGGTCCTGTCCTGATGACCCTCCGATGAACTGGAGGTAGGGCCAAGCACCGTCGAACTGCTGCGCGATGGCACGCAGATCCTCGAGCGCGCTGTCGCCCGCAGCCGTGAGCTCGGAGACCAAGCTCACATCGGCAGGTCCGCAGTACCCGTACGCGTTGGGCGGGAGTGCGAAACGAGCGAACAGCGCGGCCCCGGACATCACTTCGCTGGCACCGCCTCAGAGTCCGTACGCATGAGCGCCGCGGCAACCGCAGCCGCGAACCCCACAGTCACCAGCGCCAGGCCGAGTGTTGACGGCAGGGCGATGCCTCGAACGGCGTACTTGAGCACAGCAGTGAGCACGGCTCCGCCCACGAGGACCGCCGTTACATCGATCGCCGGTGCCCGCTTGAGCGCTGCGTACCAGGTTCCGACGTAGGCAGCGAGCACCGTTCCGGTGATCAACACCCAACCGATCTGGGTCGCGCCGAGCGCACCGAGCACCTCGAATCCCCCGCTTGCGATACCCCACGCGAGAAGGAGCACGACTCCGCCAGCCATCCGAGCAACGCCGACCGTGATCGAACTCATCGACCCGAGGAGGCGCTTCGCGATGATGATCTCAACGGACCACAGAAGTGTGGCACCGAACATCATCATCTCGCCGGTTCCGAAAGTCACATCGCCGATGCCACCGACCAGCACGAACTGTCCAAGAACGAGGAGCGCCACGGCTACGAAGTGCAACGGCTTGACCTTCTCGCGCAGGATCCCAACAGCGAGGATGCCGACCCAGATGACCAATGTCTTGTGGATGAATGCCGCCTGGCCGCTCGAGGCTCGCGCCAATCCCTCAAAGAACAGGGCGAATGCCACTGAGCCGCCGACAATCGCCACGAGGCCCAGGCCGATCCATTGACGTGTCGATGACGGCTTCGTGAACCCTTCCTTTGACCGGCGACTTGTCGCCACCAATCCGATGACGATGAGTACGAATGCGGCGATCAGGTTCTTGAACGTCGTGTACGTCGACGGGGTCACGCCGACGTCCTTCCATGCAACGACACCGTAGCCGTTGATGAAGATCGCAAAGCCGCTGATCACCGCTGTGGCAACCGCCAACATCACACCCTTCTGCCTGCTGGACATCGTGCTGACCATCCCTTCGTTGTAAGTGATTGGATTGCTCTCACAGAATAGCTTAGACTGCAACTAAGGATTTATGAAGCGCGTGGATCAGGACGGCAGTCGGACTCAGTAGCGGTGTGTGAATCCCACGCCGTGTCTGACTGCTTCGGATCCCAAGGACGGAGGCCGCATGGCAGGCAAAGTCGTCACTCTCGAGGGATTCCCATCCCTCCTCTCCGCACTCGGGAATGCCGGGTACGAAGTGATCGGCCCGACCATTGGCGAGGAAGCGATCGTCTACGACATAGTCGAGTCGGTCGAGGATCTCCCGATTGGATGGACCGACAACCAAGAGGCGGGCAAGTACTCGCTCTCGCGACGCAACGACAAGGCTCTCTTCGGTTACGTCGTCGGTTCGAGGACCTGGAAGCACTTCCTCTTCCCTCCGCAGGTGACGCTGCTCACCATCAACCCATCCGACGACGGACTCATGTTCACATCGACTCCCCAGGAGCCCAAACTGCGCGCGTTCCTCGGGATCAGGCCGTGTGAGCTCGCTGCGATAGAGATACAGGACCGCGTGTTCCTCGAGAACGGTTACAGCGATCCGATCTATGTGACCGCACGGGCCGGAATGTTCACTGTTGCCGTCAACTGCGCTGTTGCCGGGGGAACCTGCTTCTGCACATCGATGGGAACCGGTCCCCGCGCCGATGACGGCTTCGATCTCGTTCTCACCGAGATCATCGACGACGATCTGCATGAGTTCATCATCGAAGTCGGTTCCGATGCCGGGGAGGCGATCCTCGAAAGCGTCGAAGGGAGACCCCTCGAGAAGGCCGATCGGTTCCGTGTTGATGCCATCGTCCAGAACACGGCGGCGAACATG
>JBDLJV010000073.1:0-9681 GCA_039714175.1 Actinomycetota bacterium | reverse complement strand
GTACCCCTGGCTGAAGGTTCGTGGCTACCTCGGTGACTTCGGGGCGGACCTCGATGCTGTCCCCCGCCACGGTCGAAGGCTCATCGCGTTCCTGGGCTCCACCATCGGCAATCTCGCGCCGCACCTGCGAACGGGTTTCTACAAGGCGGTGACTTCGATGATGGACAACGAGGACGGATTCCTGCTCGGTGTGGACCTGATCAAGGATGCGTCTGTGCTCTCCGCCGCATATGACGACGCCACAGGGATCTCAGCTCAGTTCAACAAGAACATCTTGACCGTGATCAATCGTGAGTTGGGCGGCGACTTCGATCTCGACGATTTCGAACACGAAACCCGACTCGTGAATGAGACCGGATGCATGGAGCAGAGCCTGCGCGCCTCGCGGAGTGTTGCGGCACGTCTCGAGGCCATCGATCTGGATGTGTACCTCGAGAGCGGAGAGACGATCCACACCGAATGGTCGTGCAAATTCACCAGGACCCAGGTGGAGGCTGAACTCGGATCTGCCGGCCTGACCCTGAGCGAGTGGTGGACGGACAGCAAGGGTCGTTTCGGTCTCGCTTTGGCGAAGCGGACATCAGCGCCGGCGCCGTAGCTCCTCTTCGAGTGCCTCGGTCGAGTACTGGAGCAACTCGGGCCCCCAATCACGTCGCGTGATCGGGGCTTCGTCGTTGTCCGCGAGTAACTGGACGACCTCATCCCGGATCGTCCTGGCCCACGCCCTGCCCTTGGCCGCCGAGACCTGACTGGTCGTGCCATCGTTGTTGACCTTGATCAGGCGGGCCTCGACCTGCGGGTTGGTCCTCGATCCACGCTCGCCGTAGACAAGGAGGACGGAACCGATCGGGACATCCTGGATGCCACCGGTGGCGATGAAGTCACCCTCGAATGCCCAGCCGGACGAAAGGGACTCATCGACGTTCGAAACGAGCTTCGCCCAGTTCTTGCGACGCTCATCCCCGACAAGGGGCACGTCGATGGGGACAAGGATGGGTTCGGTCATGGGATTCAGGCTACCGCAGGACGTGGCCTGCGGTAGCCGACAAGAGATGCGCTGCGGCGCATCGACAAGAGCCGGCCTGCGGCCAGCGACGAGAGATTCGCGAGGCGAATCGAGGCTCTCTGCTCTCTCCGTAACTAGTCATCGTGTGCACACAACAAGCATCCTCTACCGATTTCTGTCGCGGGTCGATAGAAGGTGAGAGGTACACGAATGGTCTTCAAACGAACTGCGCCAATCACATGGATCATCGCTGCAGTAGCAGGCGGCGTGATCTTCGCTGTCGGCGGGATCGCCACAGCGGTGTCGACAACGCCACGCTACGTCATGGCTGCCGGCACTGTCGCCTTCGTTGCGCTCGGCGCCTATGCGATTTCGTTGCTCCACAGGAATACCGCTCTCAATGCCCGGAACGATGAACTCGAGGGGGACGCAGACGCATTGCGCAGGGCAGACGCATCGCTGCGGACTCGCATGGCCTACACCCTCAGAGACCCGCTCACATCGATCGTCGGATTCGCCGACCGCATGGTCGATGCCCCCGACCTCCCCTTCGACGAACGACGCGAGATGATGGTTGCCATCCGTGCCGACGCTCTCGAGGTGGAACGCGTCCTGTCCGACCTTGCCGATCTCACAGATTCCCTCGACACCGAGTTGTCCATCGGCGGAGTGGTACTCCTTGGTGAGGAGCTCGCGTCGATCGCATCGACGATCACAACGAATGCGATCTTCGAATCCGACCTCAGTCGCTCCCGGGCGTGGGGTGACAGCGCGAAGGTGCGACAGGTCATTCGTACGATCCTGAATGCGGTCACCGATTCCGGTTGTGCGTTCATCACGCTGCAATCGAACGAGCGATCCGGACGTGCAAGTGCAACGGTGTCAGGTCGAGATGATCTCCTCACCCCACCGGCCATCGCAGCGATCACGGGAAACACACAGACCGAGGATCGTGGCGACGAGACCTACCGTGCGCTGCGCACGGCATACGAACTTGCTGCGTCGATGGGCGGATCGATCGGATACGCGCAGGCATTCGGTGTCACCCACATCGTCCTCGATCTACCTGCAGTTCCCTCCGACGTCGGCGTCACCACGCCGAGAGTCATCCCGACACAGAACTTCGAGATCCCCTTTGCATCCGCAGTCGAGCTTCGTCCCGAGCGTCCCACAAGCTCGATCCGCTTCGTCTGATCCTCTGACCCGGCGAGAATCGGTCCCGCTCCGTGGTCGATACGCTCTGTGGCATGCATGACGATCTCACAACCGCAGTCCAGAACGACTTCGACCGTACGCGTCGCGAACTCGAGGATCTGATCAGGGTCCCTTCTGTAAGCGCACCTAGCTACCCGGCCGAGGAAGTCCGACGCTCGGCCGAGTTCGTGGCGGATCTGATGAGATCCTCAGGTCTCGACGACGTGCAACTCCTCGAGATCGATGGGGCACACCCGGCGGCCTACGGCGAGAAGCGCGGCCCCGAAGGTGCTCCAACGGTGTTGTTGTATGCCCACCACGATGTCCAGCCGCCCGGACCGGCTGAGGAATGGGACCATGCGCCCTTCGTCCCCCATGAGATCGACGGTCGCCTGTTCGGTCGTGGATCGGCCGACGACAAGGCCGGGATCGCCCTTCACCTCGCGTCCATCAGGGCACTGGGTGACGAAGTCCCTGTGACGATCAAGATGTTCGTCGAGGGAGAGGAGGAGATCGGCTCGGCACACCTTGTCGACTTCCTACACAGCTACACCGAACTCCTGTCTTCGGACGCGATCATCATCGGAGATGCAGGGAACTGGCGCGCAGGTACCCCGACGTTCACGACGTCGCTGCGCGGTCTCGTCGACTGCACGGTGACCGTTCGAACGCTGCGATACGCCGTGCACTCCGGATCATTCGGAGGAACGTACCCGGACGCCAATATTGCTCTCGCCCGCGTCCTGAGCTCATTGCACAACGACGACGGCTCAGTTGCCGTCTCCGGACTCGTGGCAGACGATGCCGATCCACTCGACCTGACAGCCGCCGAACTCGACGATCAGATGCTCCCTGTCGATGGGCTGGAACTCATCGGACACGGAACCCTCACATCACGCATCTGGGCGCAACCTTCCATATCCGTCCTGGCCATCGACACCGTTCCGCTCAGCGAAGCGATCAACCAGATCGTGCCCGTTGCCAGTGCCAAGGTATCGATGCGTATCGCACCCGGGCAGGATCCCGCCGAGGCACTCACCGCGCTCACCGCACACCTTGAAACCTCTGTTCCGTGGGGTGCCGAGATCACGATCGAGCCCGGCGCAAAGGGTTCCGCTATCGACCTCGCGACGGAGGGCACGATGTACGACGCGTACCGCGAGGGGATGCGAACGGGGTACAACGCCGATCCTGTTGAAGCCGGAATGGGTGGATCGATCCCCTTCGTTGCTGCCTTCTCTGACATCTATCCCGACTCAGAGGTGCTTCTCATCGGTGTCGCCGATCCGATGAGCCGGTATCACGGGCCCAACGAAAGCGTCGACCTCGCTGACATCGCATCTGCGAGCATCGCCCAGGCAGTGGCCTTGCGGGTATTCGGAGGCTGAGCCGGCGGATACGCTGGAGTGATGCGCAGATCGACTCTGGTCCTCCTTGCTGTAGCGGCAGCGGTTGTCGTCACCGCTCTCGTGCTGCGCGCGACCGACTCGGAAGACCCCCCTGCCGCCACGACGTCAACGACGCTGACCACCGTCGCCGCATCAACCACCACGACGGTCTCCCCCTCGACGACCACAACACTCGCTGCCGGAGTGTCCGTATGCGATCTGTACGGGGAAATCTCGATACAGGGAACGATCACATCCGACGATCTCGTCGAAGCGTCAGGGCTCGCAGTGAGCAGAATGAACCCCGGTGTGTTCTGGTCGCACAACGACTCTCGCGGTTCCGCAACACTGTACGCCTTCACCGAAGCCGGGGACGACCTCGGTGCGTATGAGGTTCCCGGGGCCTTCGCCCTCGATTGGGAGGACATGTCGGCCGGACCGGGTCCCGACGGTGACGCCGGTTACCTGTATGTGGGCGATATCGGAGACAACTTCGACATACGGCGGGGCTTGTTGACCGTGTATCGCGTGCCGGACAGTGACCCCGCATCACTGCCGGGCGCGTTCCCTGAATCAACAGCGCTCACGTACCGCTTCCCCGACGCGGGTCACAACGCCGAAGCACTGTTCACCGATCCGATCGGCCGTGCCATCTACATCGTCACGAAGAATCGAGATGCGACCGACATCTTCGTTGGTTCGCTACAGCCAGCGAGTGGACCCATCGACTTGGAGCACGTAG
The DNA here is from genome assembly GCA_039714175.1 of Actinomycetota bacterium. GTDB lineage: Bacteria > Actinomycetota > Acidimicrobiia > Spongiisociales > UBA5794 > B3-G11. Next base: position 5,351 of record JBDLJV010000073.1, on the reverse strand, counting down.
CAACGCTCTTCCTCGATGCCGAGGTTTCTGCCGCTGACATGACCCAGGACGGTACGACGCTTGCACTGCGCGGGTACAGCACCGTGTGGATGTGGCATCGCTCCACGGAGCAGTCCATCGCCGAGATGCTCATGAGCGAACCATGCAACGCACCATCCCCCGATGAGCGTCAGGGCGAAGCGATCGCCTTTGGCGCGGACTCGTCCTACTGGACGATCAGCGAAGGAACCCACGCCGACATCCATCACGTCGAACGGCTGTCAGCTGACAGCTGATGCCTGATACCTGATGTCCTACCCGCAGCCTCCGCCGCCGCCTCCCGTGGCAACCACGGTTGCAGCCTCGCTGGGCAGTTGCATCGTGCCCGGGATCGCGAGATATGCAGGGGCTTCGTCGGTCTCGCTGAACATCCATGACCGGACATCATCGTGGTATTCGGCGATGGTTGGCACACCGGCCGCAGGATCCACGATCCATTCGGGCCAGACGGCATCGTCGGCGAGTATTTCGGATTCCCACGCCTGTGAGCCTCCATCGAGCAGCATCGCGTTGATCCCGTTGACACGCAGTTCGGCAACAAGGCCACTGCCAGCCGTGGAAGACCCGTCGACGATGACGATCGGCTTGTTCGCGTCGCCCTCGCCCACAAGCTCATCGACCATCGTGAGAATCGCTCCGAGATGGTCACTGCTCCCGTCACAGGGGACAGCTATGAGCGAGTTTCGAATGGGGGCGGACTGGCGCTCCTTTGTTGTCCGCACGTCAATCACGTGGCTGTTCGGCGCTTTGTCCTCGGCAACACGATTCGCGTCGGCCACAACCCACCCCACAAGACTCAGCGAATCAATCCGTGGGACATCTGCTTCATCGACAGCCACGACTGCAGGGATCTCGGATCCACTCGCGAGACTCTGGGACTGCACCTGGCCGATCTGCACCACCCCAAGGATGAGGACAGCGACGCCGGTGGCCGCAGCGGCACGCCGCGAGACGCGACCAGGCTTGCGATACACGACCGGGGGCCGAGGAATGTTGTTGTCCAACTCCTCTTGTGTGCGCATCGCGAAGCGTTGCTCGAGGATGTAGACATACCGGAAGCTGAGTAGAACCAGTCCGGTGATCACAACCACGAGGAACCATGCGTACGGACTCTCGAGAGCAGCAATCGCGGTTGACCCTGCCGGTGCGAAGAAGTTCTGGAACCAGTCTGCCTGGCCCGGCCCGTCGAAGAAGAGAGCGAACCCGTAGATGCCCAGGATGATGCCGCCGATGAAGACCAGTCCATCGAGCCTGCCGCGCACGAACGCGACAACCGCGGTTCCGGGGCAGAATCCGCCGAAGTAGAAACCGACGCCGAACAGGATCCCGCCGATAGACATCGCCCATACGTAGGTCGTGCCGATCTCGAGGAGTCCGAGTTCGAGCAGCCCCACAGCTCCGAGTATCTGGACACCGATCATCGTCGTGATGATGGCTGTGAACATGACGCGATAGACGTCCCAATCACGCGACGTGAACACCGCTGTGATCTTCTTCGCTGATCCGAATCCGGAACGCTCGAGGAACCAACCGAACGCAAGACCCACGATTCCCGCCATCAGCAAGAAGAACGCGGGATTGGCACCGTTGAGGGGAACAAAGGGGAATGGAGCAGTCATCGCCACACCTTCTTGAATGCGAATGCGGTGGCAAATCCTCCGATGAACACCGCACCGAGGAACAACCATGAACCGAGAGAGAGCAGAGCCGCTTCGGAGATGTGGTGGGAGGTGCAACCCCGGGTGAGCCGTGTGGCGAACCCGACGATCAGCCCACCGCCGAGTGCAAGGCCCAATCGCGCACGAGGCGAGATCTGGCTTCCCCGATCAATTCCGAACTTGATGCGACCGGCGAGCAGTGCGGACAGGAAACCGCCAATGGCGATACCGCCGACAGCCCAGGTGAGCCAGTAGTCCCACAACCCTCTGTCGAGCACAGGACCCCAGTAGGAGTTGGCGGCCACATGGTCAGGCGCCACCTCGGCAAGGCCGTAGGCACCCAGTCGGGAGAAGAATCCCGATGACCCGGGTCCGTGTCCCAACGCCACCATGCCGAAGAGAACAGCGAGACCGAGGCCGATGCCGGCAACGTAGGGAGACCCGAACTTCTGCGGTTTCGCATTGTGCAAGCTGAGCACCACTCGCTTGGCCCATCCGTACACCGCTCGCGGCAGGCCGAAACGCTCTTCTTCGGCAATCGGCTCGCCGACTTCGGAATGCTCCCGATACCACTCGGCGTGGTGGTGCTCGGCGTATTCCTCTTCGACGTCGCCCTTGATCATGCTGACCAGAGCGGGGCGTTCTTCCGTGATGAGGGCAGCCATCGAGAAGTGGACAAAGAAGAACGCGATGACGACTCCGACCGTGATGAGGTGGATCAAAACCATCCATCGGCTGATCGCTCCTCCGCCGGTCCCGAACCACATCAACAGACCGGACGTTCCAATCACAACCGACCCGATGACCACCACGAACCCGAACGCCTTCTGACCGGCGTTGTAGGCGCCTTGGTCCGGCAGCTCGGTAGACGGGTCCATCTCGGCCTTCGGCCTCTCCTTGAACCACAGCAGGTCGTTCTTGGTCGGCAGCAGATCCTTGAGGAACCGCAGCGACAGACCATGCGGATCCACGAGGAACGACACCACCATGATCACGAACCAGAAGATCCCCACATACACATGGATGCGAAGCAGGTTCGTTGCGCCGCCGAAGAGGCTGTTCACGAAGTTGACGTAGAACGTGGGTCCGACCTGGTAGCCGGAGTTGCTGATTATCGCGATACCGGTCAGCCAAAGGAACAGGAAGCTGGCCGCGTTGAACCAGTGAACAATGCGCTGTTGGATCGGATGCTTGATCAAGCCTCGCTCAGACATCAGCGCCTCCTTCCTCGATCGGGTCCCCTGTATCTGGGGGTACCTGGGCTTCTTCATGGTCGGTCACTTCTTCTCCAACCGCTTCCTCGCTCGCGACACGTTCCTTGCGTTCGCGGAGCTTTCCGAGACCGATCATGCCCGCCATGGCGACAGCACTCGCTACGCCAAGGGTGCCAACCGCCTTGCCGGCGCCGTTGCGCCACAGCATCTCGGTGGAGCTTCCGCCGCCCTGGGGCGGACGCTTCTCCTGTAGGAGGGCGAGATCCTCGGGGAGCCCGCTGAAGCGCAGGTTCGGACCGGGGTTCACATCGAGCGAAACGAGTTTCATCTCTTCGTGCCCCTCGTCGATGGCGTTCACGTCACCGACCTTTATCTCGACCATCTCTCCGTCGATCTCGACGACCTCATAGAAGCTTCGAGCACCGGCGGGACACACCTCGAAACAGGCTGGTGCCTGACCGTTCTTCGTGCGTCCTTCGCACATGGTGCACTTCTGCAGTTTGTTCGAGACCGGGTCCACGTACCGCGCCTCGTACGGACAGGCCGGCACGCACAGGCCACAGCCGATGCAGAGATCCTCGTCGACGAGGACCCGTCCGTCCTTGGCTTTGAACGACGCACCCGTTGGGCAGGCAGTGACACATGGAGCGTCGTCGCAATGCATGCAGAGGTATGGGGCGAACGATGTGTTGCCCCGGGTGACGTCCTTGTCGTCTTCGAGAAACTTCACCCAGTTGCGGGACCCCGAGGGATCGAGGTCGTTGGCAGTCACACATGCAATCGTGCACGCCATGCAACCGATGCATCGGGAGATGTCAATTCGGAAATCGAAAGCCATGATTACCTCCCCTTACGCTGACTTCGGACGGACGAGGCGCACGAAGTTCACGCGCATGCCGGTTCCGCCGGATAGAGGGTCGACCGCGTACTTGGTCATCAGTGCCGAGTCATCGATGCCCTTCTTGTAGGCGCGGGTGAGTTGACGACTGTTGTGGCCATAGCCGTGAGTCACGTAGACCGCTTCATCGCTCATGCGTGCTGTGACGTTGAGACGAACGGGCCCTTGGCGCGCTCCGTCCTGGTTGATGAGCTCCACCCAGTCCTCGTCCCCGATGCCGTAGGCCTTCGCTGTCGACGGTGACACCCATACGGTGTTCTCGTCCTCGCTACCGTGGAGAACGGGTGTGTTCTGGGTCCGGCCAAAGGTGTGAACCGGCGACCGCCCATAGAGCAGACGAACATGTCCCGGCGGCGCTGCCATCGGCGGGTAGAACGTCGGCAGTGGCTCGTATCCGGTTGGATCGTCGCCAGCTTCCACCTTCTCGCTCCAAAGCTTCTCGAGGTCAGGGGAGTAGAGCTGAACCTTGCCATCGCCCTCAGTGCCTTTGAAGGGCGGGAACGTAAGTTCCCTTCCTGCACGTCCTGTGCCATCAGGTCCGAGGCCGTGGCCATCGCGATAGATGGCACCGTTCTCCTCGAGTACCACGAACCCGTCTTCGACGAGCTGATCCCAATCGACGGTGTGGTCGCCGTGGGCGTTCATGTGCTCAATGGTCGCTTCGGAGAGTTCCTCGACCGAGTCCCACAGCCAGTAATGCGACAGGCCGAGTTCGGCTCCGATGTCTCGCGCGATCTGTGCTTCCGCACGGCTGTCCCCGACAGGCTCCGTCGCCTTCTGGGTGACGGCGATGAACGGGTCACGGCTACCGGGTGCGCCCAGGTTGTCCCAGCGTTCGAGGTAGGACGCAGCGGGGAGAAGAACGTCGGCGTACCGCGTGATCTCAGTGGGGAGAACATCGATCACGGCGACGAAGTCAAGCTTCTTCAGCGCTTCGATGGTCTCGTGCTGGGCGGGCAGTGATGTGATGAGGTTCGTACCGACAACCACCCAGGCCTTGATCTTGCCGTCGAGGGTAGCCTGGCGTATCCCGTTCACGTTCACGCCGAGCGCAAATGGATACCCGGGATCGCGACGGTCCGCCAACGGCGGATACTCCGGCAGGTCCGGAAAGACCTCTTCGAGATGGGGCAGGTGAGCACTCTGCGGCAGGTAGTACCCGCCACGCGAGCCCCACGATCCGGTGATCGCTACGAGGATCGCCATGGCCCTGGCTCGCTGGGTGTCATCGCCGTACCAGACGACGTGACGACCCGGATGCAACGCCATGTGCGGCCCGGCCTCACCGATCATGCGCGCCGATGCTTCGATCTCGTCGACGGACAGCCCGGTTTGGGCCGACGCCCACTCCGGAGTGGTGCGGTCCACGTGCTCGCTCAGCAGGTCGAATCCGGACGTGAACTGGCTGACGAACTCATGGTCGTACAACCCGTCGCGGATCAGGATGTGGGTCCACGCCAGGAGGAGGGCAATGTCGGTACCCGGCTTGATCTGGAGCCAGATGTCGGCACGGAGCGCCGCAGTCGATCGTCGTGGATCCAC
>JBDLJV010000072.1:0-9684 GCA_039714175.1 Actinomycetota bacterium | reverse complement strand
TCACTTCGCCCTGCGGAACCAGAAGCGATACTCACCGTCGCCTGCGGTCTGCTTGAGCAGCGGGTGACCTGTCTGGCGCGACCAGGCTTCCATATCAGGTGGTGCACCCGGGTCGGTGGCGACCATCTCGAGTACTTGGCCCACTTCGATGGTCTTGATCGCCTTGGAGGTCTTGACGACTGGCATCGGGCACAGCAGCCCGGAACAGTCGAGTAGTTCGTCGGCCTTGATGTCGTCCATGCAGCCTCCTCGTTGGGGTGGGAGGGCTGCCTCCGACGAGCCGGTTGGGCGGCCCCCCTAAGACATGCGTGTCTGCGCATATCTTTAATGCATTATGCTTTCTGCAAACACAAGATGCAAACGGTCCGTCAGGTCGACGGATTGCGTCGATCCAGAACCTGCCATAGTGATACAAATGTCTGAAGTCAGAGAAGAGCTCTACCAGCTCCACGCAAGCGTCTGTAAAGGCTTCGCCGACCCGAAGCGTCTCATCCTCATCAACGCCCTGCGCGACGGTGAGCGATCGGTCACTGAGCTATGCGAGATAACGCAGATCCAACAGGCGAATGCTTCTCAGCACCTTGCCATTCTCAAGAGCAAGGGCCTCGTGACGAGCCGTCGCGAAGGGCAGCGCGTCTACTACAAAGTGACGTCTTCCAAGATCAACGAGGCTCTCGATTTGCTTCTTGCTGTGATGGCTGAGCAGATCACATTGCCGGCTATCTAGGCACCGATTCCTTCCGTCGTCTGGACGACGCGATATATGCAGATCGGTGAATGTATCTGCAGGTACCAGGTCTCAGGTGTCAGGTGTCAGCTGCGGAATCTGCTCCCGCTCTTCGCGTGGTCTTTGATGATCTGTGCCGGAGCGAACCGCTCACCGAATCGCTCCTCGAGAGCTTCGAGTTTCTCAACAACAACGTCTGCGCCCATCTGGTCGATGGTGAAGAACGGCCCGCCACGGAACGGCGGATAGCCGAGTCCGAATACGGCCCCGATATCGCCGTCGCGTGCTGAACGCAAGATTCCCTCTTGGAGACACAGGGCAGCTTCGTTGATGAAGGCAAGGGTGAGCCGGTCAGTGACATCGGCCTTTGACACCGGGGTGCGCTTGTTGAGACCGAGAGCGTCGTAGACCGTCTTGTCAACAGCGCCGCGCTTGCCTTCATCGTACGTGTAGAAGCCCTTGCCGTTCTTACGGCCCTTACGGTCGTCGTCGATCAGCCCGGCCATCATGTCAGGGCCCTTCATCCGATCGCCGAACGCATCGTGAAGGATGATCGCAACGTGAGCGCCGACATCGATGCCCACTTCGTCGGTCAGCAGCAGTGGTCCGACGGGGAATCCCCAGTCCTCCATGGCGCCGTCGATCGCTTCGATCGATGCCCCCTCCTCGAGAAGGAACGCGGCCTCGTTGAGATACGGACCCAGCAGACGGGAGGTGTAGAAACCGGTGCCGTCGTTGACGACGATCACCGTCTTGCCCTGCGCCTTACCGACTGCCACGGCGGTTGCGGTAACCCAGTCCGCCGTCTTCTCCGTTGTGATGACCTCGAGCAGAGGCATCTTCTCAACGGGCGAGAAGTAGTGCATGCCGATCACCTGCTCGGGACGCTTCGAAGCCTCAGCGATCTTCGTGATCGGCAGCGTGGAAGTATTCGAGGCGAAGATCGCATCGTCGCCGATAACCGCCTCTGTCTCCTCAACGATCCGCTTCTTGAGATCCAGATCCTCGAACACTGCCTCGATCATGAGATCGGTACCGGCAAAGCCGTCCCACGTTGCAGATCCGGTGACACGATTGAGCACACGATCGACCTCGAACTCCGACATGCGACGCCGCTTCGCCTGCTTGGTGACATAGCGGTTCACGTAAGCAAGGCCACGCCCGACGCCCGCGTTGTCGATCTCCTTGATCCTCACGGCCTTGTCGGCCTTCATGGTTGAGACAGCAGCGATTCCTCCACCCATCAGGCCGCCACCAAGGACGGCGATGTTGCTGACGTCCTTCGGCTCTGCATCCGAGTCGATTCCGGTGTCGCTCTTCAGCTGGGTCGTTGCGAAGAAGATCGACTGGAGAGCAGCGGCCTCAGGGGTCATGACGAGCTCGGCGAAGAAGCGGATCTCTGCAGCGACGCCGGCAGCGCGTCCCTTCTCCGCTCCGATCTTGACGGCTTCGAACGCGCGCTTCGGCGCGGGGTAATGTCCTTTGGTCTGGGCCATCATCGCGTCCCAAGCCTTCTTCCAGAGGATCTTGCGTCCTGCCGGGTTCTTCTCAAGAGCGAGTTTCTGGAGGCGATCCGTGGAAACGTCGAGGGCGATCACCTTGTCGTCCTTCTCGGCGCCAATTGCCTCGAGTGCGCGCTTCTGTGCGATCTCGAGCAACACCTCTGGCGGCGTCACCTCATCGACGAGGCCCAGCTTCTTCGCCTTGAACGATCGCGCCGGCTTCCCGCCCAGGACCATCTCGAGACCGGAAGCGAGGCCGATCAGTTCGGGCAACCGCTGGGTTCCTCCACCACCGGGGATCAGACCGAGCTGTACCTCGGGTTGGCCCAGTTGCGTCTTGGGGCTGTTCGAACAGATCCGCGATGAGCACGTGAGCGCCAACTCCAGGCCGCCACCGAGGCATACACCGTGGATGGCAGCGACGACAGGCTTGCCATGTGTCGTGTGCAGTGCTTCGATGCGATCGAAGATCCCATGGAGGATCGTGAGCGCCTCCACGGCCTCATCTGCCGTCTCGATGCCAGCGAACATACGGATGTCCGCGCCAGCGAGGAAGTCACGCTTGGCCGATCCGATGACTACGGCCTTGACGTCATCCTGCTCCAAGCGCTCAACAACGGTGTCGAGTTCCCGAAGCAGTGCTTCGCCCAGTGTGTTGATCGACTCGTCCTCGCGATCGATCAGAACGGTTGCGACACCTTCGTCGCTGAGGTCGAAGTGGAAGTTCTTGTAGGTCATCAGATCACCTCTCCAGGACAACGGCCGCACCAAGGCCGCCTGCTGCGCATTGTGTGACGAGGGCGGTACCGCCTCCCCTTCGTTCGAGTTCGTTTGCCATCGTCATGATCTGTCGAACTCCGGTTGCTGCGAAGGGATGCCCGAGCGAGATGGAGCCGCCATAGATGTTGAAGGAGTCCATGTCGATCTCGCCGATCGCCTTGTCGCGACCGAGGCGTTTCTTGGCAAACTCGTCGGATGCGAACGCCTGAACGTTCGAAAGCACCTGGGCAGAGAATGCCTCATGCATATCGACGACGTCGATGTCGGCAAGCGTCATGCCTGCGCGATCGAGAGCAAGCGGTGTTGCAAACGACGGTCCCATGAGAAGTTGCCAGTTCGGATCCAGCGCGGCGAACGCAGAGGATCGGAGGTAGGCCTTCGGCTCGTACCCGAGAGCTCTTGCCACTGACTCATCCATGAGGAGAAGCGCCGAAGCCCCGTCGGTGAGGGGTGATGAGTTTGCCGCTGTCACCGATCCGTACTTCCTATCGAAGACCGGTCGGAGTCCAGCGAGCTTCTCCGTTGTTGAATCGTCTCGCGGGATGTTGTCGCGCTCAACCGTGTCCTTGAACCTTGGCGGGATCGCGTAGGGCATGACCTCCTGGTCGAAGATGCCTTTCTCCCAGGCCTCGATGGCAAGGGCGTGTGAACGAACAGCGAACTCGTCTTGTGCTTCGCGTGTGATCCCATTCTGCTTCGCCATGTGCTCGGCGCTGTGGCCCATCGTCTTGCCGGTGGAGCGCTCTGCAATGGCAGGCGGGTTCGGTGCAAGGTCCTTCGGACGTAGCTTCGTGAATGCTTTCACCTTGCTCGGCATGTCCTTCGAAGCGCTCGCCTCCATGAGGATCTCAACGAAACGGTCCGAGTACGTGATCGGCGGTTTGGACAACGAATCGGCACCACCAGCAATGACGATGTCAGCATCTCCGAGGAGGATCGCCTGCGCTCCTGAGACGACTGCCTGGGTCGAGGTGGCGCAGGCCCGTGAGACGGAGAATGCCTCAACCGATTCCGGGAATGGGCCAGCCAGAACGATCTCTCTGGCGATGTTCGGTGCGGCGACATCGGCAACGACAGCGCCGTAGATGACCTGGTCGACCGTTGCCGTGTCGACACCCGTGCGGGCAACGAGTTCGGCGACGACCGAGTTTGCGAGATCGAGCGTCGTCAGATCCCTGAAGACGGTCGACGACTTGACGAACGGTGTGCGGAGTCCATCGACGATGGCTACGCGCCTGGCCTGGGCGGGGGACATACCTTGCCTCGATTCTTGAGCGTTCACTCAAGATTCTAGTGGTCTGTGGTGCCGGTGAATCATCCGGGAAGGGTCGATCGGTGGCGTACCATTTCCCGATGGTCATCCCCTTCTACGGCACCGATCATCCGGACATGTTCGAGATCGAACGTGCTGCCATGGATCGCGAGGGGAAGGTCCTCGCGGCATTGGATTCCGTGTTGCCGCAACACGGTCGCATTCTCGACATCGGGGCCGGCAACGGGTTCACAGCTGAACGGCTTCGGAGCAGTGGCAGATCCATCGTCGCGTGTGAGCCGAGCCGCGGGATGATCGATCCCGACGTCACCGTCGATTGGGTACAGGCCGCCGCCCAAGGCCTCCCGTTCCGTGACGCCACATTCGAAGGTGTCTACTCCACATGGGCGTACTTCTTTCCATCGTTCCACGACATCGCCCCGGGTCTCCATGAGGTGCGCCGTGTGGCACGGCCGGGAGCTCCCATTGTCATCGTCGACAACGCCGGGCAGGATGAGTTCACCAATATGTCGCCTCACGGCATCGCAGCCGACCTGGACTACTGGCTCAGGGCCGGGTTCGAGATAGGGATCATCGACACGGCATTTGAATTCGAGACGCTCGAGGACGCCACTGCGTTGCTCACCTTCTATTTCGGCGATCAAGCCAAACCGGCGAAGCGAATCAGCTATCGCGTGGCAATCATGGTGAGCCGATAGGGGCGCTCAGTAGCCGCGTTGCAGGTCAATGCCGGCGGGTACCTCTCCGCTCTCTTCGAAATGGCTGATGTTGCGAGCCACAACGGCTGACGCTGTCATCAGGTTCGTCGGTGCGGCGATGTGGGGGAGGACTGTGACATCGGGATGGGCCCAGAGCGAGCTACCCGCGGGTAGCGGCTCGACATCGAAGACATCGAGTACGGCGTGCGAGAGCGCACCAGAATCGAGGCGAGCGATCAGCGCGTTCCCATGAACGATGGGTCCACGGGCAAAGTTGATGATCGACGAACCGTGGGGCATCAGAGAGAGGTGGTCGTCATCAAGGAGGCCGTGAGTCTCAGCGGTGAGCGGCAGGAGCACGACGACGATCGAGGATCGCGTGAGGAGATCGATGAGCCCTTCAGGTCCGGTGAACATCTCGACACCGTTGGCACGCCCGGGAGTGCGACTCCATCCGAGAACGGTGAAGTCCTGCTGGAGCAGCCTCGCGGCTGAGGCTCTCCCCATGTTGCCCATACCGAGAATGCCGATCGTTGTGTCGGACGCGAGCCTGACCTCGAGTGGCCTCCATGATCCCCGATCCTGCTGCGTGCGGTACCGGGGCATATCCCTGTGCAGGTAGAGGACCCACGACAGCACGGCCTCTGCCATTGTCTCGGACATCTGCGGATCTTCGAGGCGAACGATTGTGATCCCCTCACCTGGTGGCTCTGATGCGAGCTGTTCGACGCCGGCCCACAGACTCTGTACCCATCGCAAGGAGGGGAGGTCGGACAGGTCGGCAGGATCGGGGTTCACAACGATCGCCACTTCGACGTCTTGTCGCTCGCGGTCGGTGAGTCCATCGAGGGGGACAATGCGGCGGTGAGGCATGGCGTGAGCGAGCGCGTTCATCCATCGTTCGGCGTCAACTGCGGTAAGTCGTGACACGAAGGGGATGGCAGTGCCGTGTTCGCTCATGCGCGCACCCTACCGTCGAACGCAGAAGCAGTGGAGCCGCCCCGAAGGGCGGCTCCACCGTCGTCAATCGTTGGTCGTCTGTCGTGCATCGTTCCTTAGAAGTCAGCTTCCTGACGCAGACCGAATGCCGGGTGGCGGAGGCGGCTCAGCGCCTGCTTCTCGAGTGACCGGACACGGGTCGGGCCGAGCTCGAGATGCTTGCCGATCTCCTCGTGTGTGCGGGGCAGACCGTCCTCGAAACCAACACGCTTCGACAGGATGTACGCCTCACGATGCGGCAGTCGGTCGATGGCTTCGCGGAGTGCGTCGATTGTCGAGAGACGCTCAGACTCAGCAACAGGATCGTCCTCATCGTCGTGAGCGACGAAGTCTCCGAGTACAGCACCATCTTCTCCGACGGGAGACTCGAGCGAGACCGAGTCCGCAACGAGTTGCGCCTCGAGAACCTGATCGAGCTTCAGACCTGACTCCTCAGCAAGTTCCTCAGATGACGGTTCGCGACCGAGCTCGGAGAGGAGACGGTTGCGTGTGCCGTTCAGTGTGAGGAGCGTGTCGTGGAGCGAGTTCGGGAGACGAACCGTGCGAGACTTCTCGGCAACGGCTCGCTGCATCGCCTGACGGATCCACCAGGTGGCATACGTCGAGAACTTGAAACCCTTGCGCCAGTCGAACTTCTCGACCGCACGGATGAGTCCGAGGTTGCCCTCCTGGATGAGGTCAACGAACTCGATGCCGTACTGGGACCGGTAGCGCTTGGCCTGGGAGACGACGAGACGCAGGTTCGCCTGAGCGAAACGGTCCTTTGCTTCCTTGCCCTGGCGTGCAGTGCGCTGGAGCTTGACCTTCTCGGCGCCCTTGACGCCGCCCTCGGCAAGCTTCTCCTCGGCGTCGCGGCCGGATTCGATGGCCTGGGCGAGTTCAACCTCGTCGTCGGCCGTGAGTAGTTCGTGGTTTGCAATGTCACCGAGATAGGTGGTGAGGCTGTCGCCTACCTCCGTCGGTGCAAGTGTTGATCGTGCTGTCATGTTGTGAATTCCTTCACATAGTCCCGCCCTGGACGGCACCGAGAGATATTCGCGGCACTTCCGGGGAGGGGGCGTTCTTTGGGTCCGACACCTATGAGACGCTGGAAGAGCTTTCAGAGTTCCCTTGGTCGTTCCGAGTCATTGGACATCGTGAACCGACGCGCGTCTCTCAGGGATCGTGCGTATCGTATACCAAATCTCCGATCCTGCCTAGCCCCTAATCCGGAAAAATATACCCCGGGGGGTTTCTCAGCTGGCGGGCGTGATACGCCTTCCTCGGTGCAGTATCAACGCTGGTCGTTCGAGGACCGAAACGTCCTCGTACGGGTTGCTCGGGAAGAAGACAACATCTGCCGTGTTGCCTGCTGTGAGGGAAGCGCTCCTCCCCACATAATCGAAAGCGGCCGTTGATGTAGCGATCGTTGCCGCCTTGTCCGAGAGTCCGTACTCGCGCAACAATGCAGCTTCTCTCGCGATCTGACCATGGGGAATCGCGAGATCACTTCCTGCGAGGATGGTGACGCCGAGTTCTTCGGCGAGCGGAAGATTCTCGGACATGCGGTCGAGTCCGGCCTTGAAGATCTTGCCTCCTGACGAGTCCGGTCCAAGGGCGTCGATCCAGTGCTTCTGATTGCCGACGGTCGGAACCCACGCACCACCCCGCGTCGCAAGAGCCTTGACGTCCTCCTCCGTGAGGAACGGCCCATGTTCGACGGAATCCACTCCTGCAGCGACGACGTCCGACACCGCGTAGGCCATCGTGTGGACAGCCACCCGGGCGCCGGCTTGATGGACTACGTCGACGGCTTCTGTGAGGACGTCGAGCGGGTAGTTGGTCACAGGACCGATGCCCCGTCTCGGCCAATCGCCGACGATCTTGACCCATCCACCCTTGGTCGTCGCCGTGGTCCTCACGTGGGCCACGAGATCCTCGGGCTCGACCTCAGCTCCGAAGCCACGCATGTACCCACCCTCGGGATGGATCAGGGCTCCGGCAGCTTCGACGTAGGGACGAAGATCCGCATCGTGATCGAGCGACAGTAGGGTCGCATCGGTGTTTCCTCCCTTGTCCAGGATGACGAGGATCCCGTTCTCAACGTGGGCCCACGCTGTCACGGGGATGTTCGCTTGCATCTTTTCTTCGGTGAGTCCAGCGATGTCATCGAGGGCTGTCATCGTGAGATGTGCGTGGGCGTCGGCAAGGCCGGGCAGCGCCCACAGATGAGCGGTGTCGACTTCCTCGGTGACACGATCGTCTGGCTCGGCGAATGTCGTTCCGTCAACGGCCAATTCGTACGGTTCGCCCTCGGGCGTGCGGATGGTGAGCAACGTGGTCATAGGGAGAACGTACTACGGCCGAAGGCGCACGGCAGACGACAGATCTCGCGCTCCTAGGTCTCTGCTCTCTGTTCTCTGTTCTCTGTTCTTATCAGGAAGGGGATCGGGGCGAGGGAGAATATGAGGCCGACAAGGGCGAGGACAACGTAGGAGGATGCTCCGATGATCACTCCGGAGAGCGCTGCGCCGAGGCCACCACTTATCCAGGTGATCGAGTCGGCGGTGCCCTGAATCTTCAGTCGATCGGCGATGGGGAGTCCCAGTTGCAGTTCCGCGCTGGCGGCAACGAACCCGAAGTTCCATCCGACTCCGAGGAGGAACAGGCCGACGATCAGCACGGCCGTGTTTGCTGTCGGCGCACTCGCGGCGATGATCGCAGCCGAGATCAGTGTGCCCATAGCGAGCATGATCATCGTGCGAGGACCGTGACGGTCCACCAACCTCCCTGTGATGGGAGCGATGGCGAACATGCCGACGGTGTGAGCCATCATCACGATGCCGACGACTCCGAGCGAACCTCCGTGGTCGCGAATGTGGAGCGGGGTCATCGTCATGATCAGAACCATGACGAACTGACTCGTCACGAGAGCGGCGATCGCCAATCGAACGGTCGGAATTGCCAGGATCTCAGCGAACGAAGAGGGCTCACCCGGATGGTCACCCACAGGAGCGATTGTCAGGGTGAGCGGCTCGGGGCGCAATCCGATGAAGCTGACGGCCGATGCGAGCGCGAAGCCGATGACTCCAATCCCGATGGGGCCGACCAGTTGGTTCATCCCGAGAGCAGAGGCGAAGGAACCGGAGGGACCCATGAGGAGCGGACCAGCGATGGCTCCAATGGTCGACGCCCACACGATCAGGCTGATCGCACTCGCCCTGTGCTCGACATCTCTCAGGTCTCCAGCGGCGAAGCGAGCAAGTTGGGAAACACTCCTTCCGAATCCGACAACTGCCATGGCGAGGAGGAGGAGCGGGAGGCTCGCCAGGCCGACGGAGACCGCAGCGAGGATGCTCCCGATCGCTGCGAGAGCGAAACCGATCGAGAAGGTCCGCCGGCGACCGATTCTGAAGCTGAGCGCGGACATCGCTGCGGCGCCCGCCGCGGCCCCTACGGTCGCGAGCGTGTTCGGCAATCCGGAGAGGCTCTCGGATGCCGTGACCTGCTCTGCAATGAGGGACGAGACGGTGACAACACCGATGAAGGCGGTTGAGCTGAACGCGTTGCCGGTGAACATCGTGCCGATCAGGCGCGAACGTGTCTCGTGTTGGGATTCCGGTGACATGTGCGGCGAGAGCGTAGACGATGCGTTCTGTGGGCCACCGACTTCGCTGAGAGGGTCTGTAACCCTGGGTTCGGCGCCGGGGTCGTTCTGTGGGCCAC
>JBDLJV010000071.1:0-9953 GCA_039714175.1 Actinomycetota bacterium | reverse complement strand
CACGTATGCGCCCCCAACCACAACTCAGCGGGGGACCATATGTGAGGACATAGGGGTAATCCGTGGGTGGTTTGGTGGACGGGTGGTGGTTGTTCTGGGACTGTGCTCGCTGTTCCACGGTGCGCCGGTTGTAGAATCGGTCCATGACCGATCTCGCCGTGTCCATTCGTAACGTCGCGTCTGAGACCAGGTTCTCGGGTGTGGTCAGATGTGACGATGGCGATGGCACGCAGGTGTTGGAGGCTTTCGGGTTGGCGCACCGCGGTTTCGGGTTGCCGAATACGGTCGATACACAGTTCGCTATTGCCAGTGGCGGAAAGGGCTTTACCGCTCTCGCCATCGTGAGCCTGATCGCAGATGGAGCACTCTCGCTAGGCACCACGGCTCGGACTGTCCTTGGGACCGATCTCCCACATATCGCCGATGAGGTAACCGTCGGGCAATTGCTGGCACACAGGTCGGGTATCGGCGACTACATCGACGAGGAGAACGAGGACTTGGACCCGTATGACTATGTGCTGGTCTCCCCTGTTCAGGATCTCGTCACCACAGACGCGTTCCTTGCTGAGGTGGACGGCTACCCGACCAAATTCCCTGCCGGCGAGCGGTTCTCTTACTGCAACGGGGGCTACATCGTGCTCGCTCTGATCGCGGAGCGGACCGCAGGCATTGGGTATCACAACCTGATCAGCGACCGTGTGTTGGAACCGGCCAGAATGCAGGACACCGGATTCCTGCGTTCTGATGAGCCATCTGGCCGAATGGCCGTGGGATATCTACACCTCGACGGCCTACAGACCAACGTTCTGCACCTGCCGGTCCGTGGAAACGGCGATGGCGGCATTTACACGACGGTCACCGACATGCACACCTTCTGGGAGGCACTGTTCGATGGCCAGATCGTCACGGAGAGGTGGGTCTCAGAGATGACCCGCCCACACAGCGACGCTCCCGACCAGAGCGCGAGATACGGACTCGGCTTCTGGCTCGCCGAGACCGGCCCGCAAGTGATGCTGGTTGGAGGCGACGCCGGAGTGTCGTTCTCCAGCACTCATGATCCCACCACCCATCGAACCTGGACAATCATCTCCAACACGACAGACGGCGCATGGCCGATGGTGCGACACATTCGAGAGAATCTCGAAAACTGAGACCAGCCTTCACATCATGACACCGAATGTCGCCCGCAACCGGCATTATGCATAGTCACTTCAGGCGAGCATATGTGCTGCGATTTCAGGTGGTCATTGCAACGCTTCGGCTGGATCGGATGATCAATCCACTCATGGACCCTCGCGAGCGGGGCCGCTGACTGCCGTCTTGACAACGCGAGAACTCCGGCTGGAGGGCTGAGCGCCCTCTACAGCAACTGTGTCGCCAGTTCGGCCAGGGGGCTTCTGACCGTTCGTTCCATGGTGATGTGGCCGAACATGGGGTTGCCCTTGAACTTCTCGATCAGAGCGGAGAGCCCTCCGAATGGCGAGATGTATGGATTGTCGACCTGGGTCAGGTCTCCGCAGAACACAACCTTCGAGTTGGCTGCCATCCGCGTGAGGATCACCTTGAGCGTCGGGAGTTCAAGGTTCTGTGCTTCATCCACGATTACAAGTTCGTCGGTGATCGAGCGTCCCCGGAGATAGGTGACCGCTGCCATCTCGAGGATGTCGCGATCAAAGAGCTCGTCGACCATGTCCTTCGGGTTCCCGCCGCCGCTACCGAAGAGTGCATAGAGATTGTCGTGAACAGCGGCCATCCACGGCTCAAGCTTGTCGTTGAGGTCGCCGGGCAGGAATCCGATCTCCTGCCGACCAACGGCGATGAGTGGGCGGTAGACCGAAACCCTCCGGTACCGGCCCATCTCCACGACCTGTTCGAGGCCGGCAGCGAGGGAGAGGAACGTTTTGCCTGTGCCTGCCATGCCCATGAGGCTCACGGCCGAGATGTCCGGGTCCATGAGGAGATCCGCGGCGAACGACTGCCTGACGTTCTTCGTCTCGGTACCGAACATGTGTCGCGATCCGGGGACACGGACCGCGATGGGATCAGCGCCTTCCTCTGCGACCCTTGCGAGTGCCGAAGCCGAACCCGGCCCTTTCAGGATCAGGTACTGATTGATGATGCCGGTGTGGAACGGGATCTCAGTTTTGCCCGACGCATACATCTCATCGATAACGTCCTGGTCAACCTCGACTTCGGTCACACCGCTATAGGACTCGTCCACCTGGACGATGTCACCCCGGTAGTCCTCCACATCGATGCTCAACTGGGCGCCCTTGATACGAAGCGCTGCGTCCTTGGTGACAAGAACGGTGTCCGAACCGCCATCGTGAAGATTCAGGCAGGTGGCGAGTATCCGATGATCCGGGGTCGTTGGATTGAGCACGACAGGCAGCCGCTCGGACAGAACACCGTTGATCTCGATACGAATCGAGCCGCCGCCCGGCAGGGCGTGAGGCGCCGCAAGGCCACCGGTGCGTGAGGCGCCCATCTCCTCGAGGAGGCGGATAGCGCTGCGAGCATTCGCGCCGACCTCATCCATGCGGGTCTTCTGTCGATCGAGCTCCTCGATGACCACGAGTGGAAGCACGACCTCGTGTTCATCGAAACGGAGAATGGCCTGGGGGTCTGCGAGCAGCACGCAGGTGTCCAATACGAACGTTCTTGGTCCTGGCGTCACAGTGGCGTTCCGTTCCGGCACGAGAGCAAGCTTGCTACTGCTCGCGTCGAATTGCAAGGATGTAATTTCGATGTCCGATATCCGACACCCGATATCCGACTTCGGAGGGAGAAGCGTTCTTGCTTCTGGAAGCGAGCATCGCGAGCGTTCTGTAGTCTGCGCCTCATGAAGTATGCAGTTATTGGGGCGGGGTCTTGGGGGACAGCAGTGGCGTCCATGGCCGCGCCGTATGCGCCGACGACGATCTGGGCCCGCCGCGAAGAGGTTGCCAGGGGCATCAACAAGAAACACCGCAACAAGCGGTACCTGAAGGGCTACGACCTCTCCCCCGAGCTCGTTGCAACCGATGACCTCCACGCAGCGGTCAAGGACGCAACAGTCATCATCATGGGGGTTCCGTCGCACGGGTACCGCGATGTTCTGCTGCGACTCACCGACCTCATCCCGAACAGCACGCCCATTCTCTCGCTTTCGAAAGGCATCGAAGCGGGCACGCTCATGCGGATGACCGAGGTCACGATGGATGTGCTGCCCGACCACGATGCTGATGTTGTGGGTGTGCTGACCGGACCCAATCTTGCTCGCGAGATCATGGAGGGACAGCCAGCGGCGACGGTCATCGCCATGAAGAACCAGTCGACGGCTGAGTCGATTCAGCACATCTTCGGTACACCACGGTTCAGGGTCTATACGAACCCGGACGTGATCGGATCCGAGAGCGCGGGTGCCGTCAAGAACGTGATGGCAATGGCGGCCGGCATGGCACGTGGCCAGGGATTTGGTGACAATACGCTCGCGACACTCATCACACGAGCGCTCGTGGAAATGACCCGCCTTGGCGTCGCAATGGGCGGTGACATCCGCACGTTCTCAGGTCTCGCCGGACTCGGTGATCTCATCGCAACCTGCAACAGCAGGCAGAGCCGGAACCAGACGGTCGGCTATGGCCTCGGCCAGGGCAGGGAACTCGAGGACATCGTGGAAGAGATGAACATGGTCGCCGAAGGCGTCAAGTCCACGAGAGGGGTACTCGAACTCGCGCAGAGGCATGGCACTGAAATGCCCATTGCCGAGAAGGTTGGTGCGGTCCTCTATGAGAAAGCGGATGTCGGTCAAGCTCTCCACGAGCTCATGACGAGAGAAGCCAAGAGCGAGTATTTGTAGGCGGGCTCCGCCCGCCGTAGTACGTATCAAGTAGTACGAAGTGTGACCGAATCGGAGAATCCAGCCGATCGCCGATCGGCGACAAGAGATCCGCCTGAGCATCAAGCCGATCATGGATCGGCGACAAGAGATCCGCCTTCGGCGCATCGACCAGAGCTGACCTGCAGTCAGCGACCAGAGATACGGCAGAGCCGTATCGACAGAAGATGCGGAGGACCGTATCGGCGCGGGCCGTGCCGTACCGGTATCGCAGGTTCTGCGGCCACCACAAGGGGGGCACCTGGCTTGTGGGTTAGAACCTTGAGCGCGCGGCTTCGACGTCGTCTCGGACGAAACAACCTGTGAGGTGGTCGTTGACGAGGCCCATGGCCTGCATGAAGGCATAGGCAGTTGTGGGTCCTACGAACTTCCAGCCGCGCTTCTTCAGATCCTTGGAAAGGGCAACCGAGACATCGGTGGTTGCCGGAATCTCTGTCGGCGGATCGCCTCTCGGTGGTTCGAATGACCAGAAGAAGGCAGCGAGTGAGCCGAACTCATCCACGGTCTCGATGGCTCGAGCGGCGTTGTTGATCGTGGCTTCGATCTTGCCGCGGTGCCGGACGATGCCGGCATCCCCGAGCAGACGCTCGACATCGGCATCCGTGTAGCCCGCCACCCTGTTGAAATCGAATCCATCGAACGCTCGCCGGAAGTTCTCCCGCTTGCGCAGGATCGTGAGCCAGCTCAATCCGGACTGGAATCCTTCAAGGCAGATCTTCTCAAAGAGACGATGATCATCTCCCTGGGGAAACCCCCACTCCGTGTCGTGGTACGCCTCATAGTCGGCGTCTCCAACTCCCCACCAGCATCGGTTGTGACCGTCGCTGCCCGTGACAACTTCCATCACGACTCGTCGCCCGTCTTCCTCCGCTGCGCTGCTCTCGAGTGCTCGAGTACAACCCTCATCAGTTCCTCGATGTAGTCGGGGTCGAGATCTCTGCGAACGGCATCCTCACGGAACTTCTGGAGGAGTTCGGCCTCGCGCTCCTCCGAGTACAGCGGCCACCCGTGCTCCGTCTTGATCGCCCCGATCTCGACCGAGACATCCTGACGCTCCGAAAGCACCTGCAAGAGGCGTTCTGTGATCGCGTCGATTTCCTGCCGGAGTTCGTCAATTCTCTCTTCGGGCATGTGCACCGCCGTATCGAACTTGAGCGTTGAACCTACCAGCGTTATTACGACAGCAATCCGAGTGCCGCGTCCGCAAGCAGCGGGGCGATCGGTTCGAAGGCAGCAAAGCGCTGATCAGCGGTCTGTCCTGCGACGTACCTGGCGTAGATCTGCTCAATGATCACTGCGATGCGGAACAGTGCAAGACCCTCGTAGTACGACACGTGGGACACATCGAGACCCGCTCGTCCCGCGTACCGCTCACGTACCTCGGACTTCGGCATGACCTCGCCGATTGCCACCGCTTCGGAGCCGAACACGAGATAGGTCGGATCGTCCGGCTGTGCCCAGTAGGCGAGCAGTGTTCCGATGTCGACCAGCGGGTCTCCGAGCGTCGCCATGTCCCAGTCGAAGACGGCTACGAGCTGTCCGTCGGCATCGATCATCGTGTTGTCGAACTTGTAGTCGTTGTGCAGGATCGCCACGCGTTGTGGCTCCGGGATGTCCCGGTGGAGCAGCCGGACAACCTCGGTTACGTCAGGAACCTCCCGTGTGGCGGCTGCTTCCCATCGCCTCTCCCAACCGGCAATCTGACGCTCGACGAACCCCATCGGCCGCCCGAGATCCTCAAGACCGACATCGGCAGGATCCACACGGTGAAGATCACACAGCGCGTCCACAAGCGACTCGGCAGCGTTCCGTTTCTTCTGTGGATCGTCGACGCACTCAAGCGGCCACGTCTTGCGAACGACCGTGCCGTGTCTGCGTTCCATGACGAAGAACGGCTTTCCCATGATCTCCGGATCCTCGCAGTAGTGATGTGCCCGAGGTGCGAGCGGGAACTCGCGCCACAGCCGGGAGAGGACCTTGTACTCGCGGGCCATGTCGTGGCCTCCCCTGGCCACATCACCAAGCGGGGCACGCCTGAGCACCCACTCTTCGCCACATCGACATCGTGCGCGATACGTGAGGTTTGCCGCACCGCCCGGGAACTGGTCGAACACGATGTCCTCGCATGGGAACAGGTCCGGGAGTGTGGCATGCAGATACGCAGCGACCTTCGGTTCATCGAAGCGTTCATCTACTCGGATGGGTGCCGTGTCCTCCACGGCGGAGAGACTAGACGCTAGAGCAGGGCCGAGCGGGCGAGAACCAGCCACGCCTGCCACGTCAGGACAAAGGCGAAGAGCGCGGTGATCCCGACCTCAACGATCTGGCGGAACCGCGACACGCCCGGAGCACGTGCGTGCGAAGCAACCTCGGAGGCAATCACCGCCAAACCACCGACACCAACAAGTGTTGTGGCCGCGATCATCCAGAACTCCGGGAAGGCCGAGGCAGGAGTGTCCACGAGACGATCCACCATCGCAGCGAGGAAGACGCCTGCGAGATACAAGTTCGTGAATCCGAAGAAGGGCATGGCCCTCTTCCTGTCCGACCGGAGCTTCACCGCTGCGACAACCAGCCAGAGGCCCAAGGCCACGGCTGTGAGGCAGTAGATCCATCCAAGGTCGGTGACAGGGACGAGCATGAAGCTCACACCAACGGTGACAACGGAGTACCACGCGATCTCACGGAAGGTGACAGCGTCCCCTGCGATCACTGACAGCATCGGCACTCTCGCTCGCCGGTAGTCCTCCTCGTACTTGATCGACAACGCCCAGAAGTGGGGAGGTGTCCAGTAGAAGATGATCGCGAACATGACCCATGCGGCGACGGAGAGGTCACCAGTGACTGCTGCCCAGCCGATCAGCGCAGGAACAGCCCCTGCTGCTCCGCCAATCACGATGTTCTGCGTAGTCGAACGCTTGAGGAACATCGAGTAGACAAGTACGTAGAACGCGAATGCGACAAGGGAGAGAACTCCTGCGAGCAAGGTAGATCCGACCGCTAGCACGACGAAACCTGCCAAGCCGAGGATCAGGCCGAATACCGTCGCTGACCGGGGCGAAACCCGCCCGGTGGGGATCGGGCGTCTGGATGTTCGCTCCATGATGCCGTCGATGTCAGCGTCGTACACCTGATTCAGAACATTCGCACCACCCGCGGACAGCGTCCCGCCGATCAACACCAGAATGACAAGCGCCCAACCCGGCCAGCCGCCAGCGGCGACCACCATCGCCGGTACAGTCGTGATCAGGAGGAGCTCGATGATCCGCGGCTTGGTCAGTTCGACGTACGCTCTGACGACCGCTCCGAATCTCGGTTCATCAGTCCGAGCATCCGTCATGAGGAAGCAGGTTCCCGGGCGCGAACGGGAATGCTGTCACCCAGCCACGAGACGCTGAAGAACACGAAAGCGAGCCAGAGAAGATCAGCGACCATCAGGTGAAGGACCTGGATCGCTAGCGGCGTCAGGAAGAAGATGTTCGCGATTCCGATGAAGAACTGCGACAGGACGATGATGCTCACCGCGGCAGCAAACCGCTTCGATGTTCGAGAGGCCTTGCGAGCGATGTCCGCGGTCAACCAACCAAGGAGTAGGCCACCGCCGATCGCCAGGATCGGGTGAATGATCCGTAGGCGAAGGAGCATCGGTGCGGTGGAACCGAACTCGTCAGCGATGCCTTCCGCAACCGAGTTGGCAGGGAAGATCGTGTCGGCGAGCGCGTTGAGGGCACCCGTTCCACCGAGCACCATCATGATCGCGAATCCAACCCAGAGCCACCGAATCGACCGACTCTTCCCCTCCGTGTCCGGTTGCCGAAATCCGGAGCCCCACCACGCCGTGACGGCGATGGCACCAAGAAGCATGAACGTGTTCGCGAGATGCAGCGGAACAACGATCATCCGGGCGACGGAGACGTCGGCATCCACCCAGCCGAAGAGCACGAGGGCAGCTCCGAGGAGAGCCTCAACGACGATGAAGATACCGCTCACCGTCGCGGCCTTCCTCACCAGATGGCGCTTGGGCCACGCCCACAACGCCAGGAAGAACATCGCGGCCACGCCGACTCCGGCGAGGAACGATGACACCCTGTGCGAGAACTCGATCATCGTCTCGACCGTCGGGTTCGGTGGAATGAACTGCTGGCCACACTTCGGCCAGCTCTCACCGCAACCATCTCCCGACCCGGTGGCGCGCACGACCGTACCCCACAGGATGACGAAGACATTGAACACGAGAGTGCCCCAAGCTACGTACGGGAACACGCGCCTGGCGCGCAGGGATTCGGCCATGACCGCCAGCATACGACGGAGGCGAGAGCAAGGATCCAAGGACAGAGAAGGCGACAGGAGATCCGCCTTCGGCGCATCGACAAGAGCTGACCTGCGGTCAGCGACGAGAGATACGACAGAGCCGTATCGACAAGAGATGCGGAGGACCGCATCGATCCGAACCGAGAACCGTAAACCGAGAACTGAGAACTGACAGCTGACACCTGACAGTGAGGCGAAGCCGAGCGATCCGGCGGCGAAGCCGCCTCTTCCTACTACCTTTCCCGTATGAAGAAACTCATCATCCTCGGTGTTCTCGCTGCCGTCGCAGCGGCAATCTACAAGGTGCTCACCACCGAGATTCCGATCGACGAGTAACCGTGCTCAACATCCGAAGGTTCGGCACGGGTCCACCGATCGCTGCACTCCACGGGTTCTCCATGACCGGGGAGGCCTTCGCCAGGATCGCCGAACCATTGGGTCGCACAATCGTTGCCCCGGATCTACCGGGTCACGGTCACAGCCGATCCCATCCAACCGACATCGACAGTGTCACAGCTGCGGTCGACAGGTTCCTTGACGCCCTTGTTGGACCGCTACCGTTGCTCGGCTACAGCCAGGGTGGACGCGTTGCCCTGCTGTCCACGGTTGGGGACCGCATGAACGTGTCGTGTCTCATCCTCATCTCAGCCACGCCTGGCCTCGACACCGATGCGGAACGACAGGCACGCGTTGAACGGGACCACGTCCTCGCGGAGCGAATCCGCGACATCGGTGTCGACTCGTTCATCGACTCGTGGACCACGAGCGGGATAACGGCAACCGACCACCTTCACGACGACCACCGCGCATGGGATCGGACGGTGCGTTCCGAGAACACCGCTGGCGGGTTGGCTGCTGCCCTTCGCGGCTATGGCCAGGGTGCCCAACCTTCTGTCTGGAATGACCTCGCGAACCTCACCATGCCGGTCCTCCTCGTAACCGGAGGCCGTGACAAGCTCTACACGGAGATCAATGAGCGGATGGAACAGCTCATCCCGAATGCCGAGTTGGCGGTCATCGACGGCGCTGGACACAATCCCATTGCAGATCGGCAGGACGCCACGCTCGAATCGATCTCAGGATTCCTCGATCGCCACGGGTGATCCCGAGGTCCAATCGTAGAAGCCAACACCCGATTTCTTCCCCAGTTTCCCCTCAGCGACCATCGATCGAAGCAGTTCCGGCGGCTCAAATCGATCCCCGTATACCGTTGCGAGATGGCTCGCGATCTTGAGCCTCACATCGAGTCCAACGAGATCGCCGAGCATCAGGGGACCCATGGGGTGGCGGTAGCCAAGCGCCATCGCCCGATCGATATCGGCAGGGCCGGCAACGCCTTCCTGCACCATTCGGATCGCCTCGATACCCGCAAGGACACCGAGACGGCTCGTCGCGAAGCCCGGCGCATCGTTGATCAACGCCTGCTCCATACCGAGGTACTCGACCATGGACGCGATGGCATCGAGCGTTGTCTGGGACGTCGACTCGCCCTTGATGACTTCGACGAGATGCATCGCCCACACGGGATTGAAGAAGTGCATGCCTGCGAACAGATCGGGCCGATTCAGTCCTTCAGCGAGTTCATCGATCGAGATGCTCGAAGTGTTCGAGGCGAGAACTGCTGGCTGACGCAACTCCGCCGATGCCAGGATCGATCGCTTGAGATCAACGTTCTCAATGACCGCTTCAACGATCAGGTCAAGTCCTTCCGGTAGATCATCAACCGCTCCAACAGCATCGATCCTGTCGATGGCAGCTTCCA
>JBDLJV010000070.1:0-9972 GCA_039714175.1 Actinomycetota bacterium | reverse complement strand
GTTCATCTTCCTCGGACCGTCAGGCGTTGGAAAGACCGAGACCGCCAAGACGCTCACTGAGTTCCTGTTCGGCGACGAGTCCGCTCTGATCCAGATAGACATGTCCGAGTACATGGAGAAGCACGCCGTTTCCCGTCTCGTCGGCTCACCCCCCGGATACGTCGGCTACGACGAGGGTGGTCAGCTCACCGAGGCAGTGCGCCGCAAGCCGTTCTCCGTGGTGCTCTTCGATGAGATCGAGAAGGCGCATCCTGATGTCTTCAACATCCTGCTGCAGATCCTCGAAGACGGTCGACTGACCGACTCGCAGGGTCGCACCGTCGACTTCAAGAACACTGTCATCATCATGACCTCGAACCTCGGCACGGCCGATCTCCGCAAGAAGATCGGTTTCTCGACCGACGACGCAGCGGTCAACTACGACAAGATGCGGGCAAAGGTCATGGAGGCGTTGAAGAACCACTTCCGTCCTGAGTTCCTGAACCGCGTCGATGAGGTGATCGTCTTCCACGAACTCACGATGGCGGAGGTCAAGTCGATTGTTGATCTGCTCCTCGTGCGGGTCCGTGACCAGCTCGAGAGTCAGGCCCTGGACCTCGTCCTCACAGACGATGCCAAGGAGCTGCTCGCCAAGAAGGGCTACGACCCGCAGCTTGGTGCACGGCCGCTTCGCAGAGCGATTCAGCGGCTCCTCGAGGACCCGCTGTCGGAGAAGGTCCTCTTCAAGGAGTTCCCCGCCGGTAGCACGATCCTCGTGACCGTCGACGCTGAGGATTCTGAGCTGCTGACGTTCGAGGCCATCGAGACGCCTTCCGAGCCCCCCGTCGAATTGGCGGAGAACTGACAAGCGGAGCTTCGCTGTAGTACGTAATACGTAGTACGTAGTACGACGACCTCTCTCCCGCTGGCCGCAGGTCAGCTCTCCTCCGCTCGCCGAAGGCGAGCTCTCGTCGATTGCCGGAACGGCAATCTCTCGTCGTTCGCCAAGGGCGAACTCTCGTCGATGCGACTACGTCGCATCTCTTGTCGATTCGCCTCGCGAATCTCTCGTCGCTTGGCTGCGCCAAGCTCCCCTCCAGAGCGCTATACCCCAATGAAGCCCATTATCATTCTCAGGTCCCCCCAAAGGAACTCTGGGTAGGGGACATACATTCGACTAATGAAAGGGTGCTCAATGCGCTCAGTACTCAAGGGAAAGAGTGCAGTCTTCGTACTTGTGCTCGTTCTCGCGCTCGTCGCAGCAGCTTGCGGCGGCGGCGATGAACCTGCAGCTGGTGAAGGTACCAAGGTTGGTATGGCCTATGACATCGGTGGTCGTGGCGACCAGTCGTTCAACGACTCCGCCGCTGCTGGCCTCGACAAGGCTGTCGAAGACCTCGGTATCGAAGCCAAGGAACTCGAACCCACTGGTGGTGGCGAGAACCGTGAAGAGAACCTGCGTGTGTTGGCTGAGGCCGAGCACGAGCTCATCTTCGGTATCGGTTTTGCGTTCAGTGACAGCATTGCTGCTGCCGCTGCGGACTTCGCCGACACGAACTTCGCGATCGTCGACTCTGTCGTCGAACTTCCGAACGTTGCGTCGCTGGTGTTCGCTGAGGAGCAGGGTTCGGCACTCGTTGGTGCTGCTGCTGCTCTCAAGTCTGAGACCGGCACGATCGGTTTCATCGGCGGTGTTGACATCGACCTGATCAAGAAGTTCCAGGCGGGCTTCGAGTTCGGTGCGAAGCAGATCAACCCCGATATCGAGATCCAGGTCCAGTACCTGACATCTGTTCCGGACTTCTCCGGCTTCGGCGATCCCGCCAAGGGCAAGGAAGCCGCTCTCGCGATGTACGGCAACGGCGCCGACGTCGTGTTCCACGCTGCCGGCGGTTCCGGCGCTGGCCTCTTCGAGGCTGCCAAGGAGACTTCCGAGGCTGGTTCCCACGTGTGGGCCATCGGTGTCGACTCCGACCAGATCCTGACGGTTGGCGAGGAACTCAAGCCATACATCCTGACCTCGATGCTCAAGCGTGTCGATGTTGCTGTCAACAGCACCATTGATGCCTACGTGACCTCCGGTACACAGTCCGGTATCGTCGTCTTCGACCTCTCGGTCGATGGCGTCGGCTACTCGACCACTGGTGGATACGTGGACGACATTGCTGACCAGCTCGAAGAGTTGAAGGCTTCGATTGTCGCTGGCGACATCGAGGTTCCGACGGTTCCTGAGGGCTGACACAGGTAATCATCGAATCACAATTCGGTACAACGAAGCCCGAGGCGCTAGCCTCGGGCTTCGTTGCATATCTGCAACCGTCGAGAGGCTGAACGAGGAGCTGAGGCATTGACCGAGGGTGACCGCGCTGTCGAGTTGATCAACATCACGAAGACGTTCCCTGGCGTTGTCGCAAACGACGATGTGAACCTTTCTGTCGGCCTCGCTGAGATCCACGCCGTTGTGGGCGAGAATGGCGCCGGCAAGTCGACTCTGATGAAGATCCTCTACGGGATGCAGCAGCCGGACAGCGGCGACATCCGCGTTCGCGGTGAGATGACGAAACTGCATACGCCGAAGGATGCGATCGCTCACGGTATCGGCATGGTGCATCAGCACTTCATGCTCGCGGACAACCTCACGATTCTTGAGAACATCATCCTCGGGTCGGAGCCCAAGAAGGGCGTACAGATCGACAGTGCGTTCGCACGAGCCCGCATCAAGGAGCTCGGCGAGCAGTACGGGATGCCCCTGGACCCGGATGCCAAAGTTGAGATGCTGACGATTGGAGAACGCCAGCGGGTCGAGATCATGAAGGTTCTCTACCGCGGAGCCACGATCCTGATTCTCGATGAGCCCACTGCTGTGTTGGTTCCCCAAGAGGTTGACGAGTTGTTCGCATCGTTGAAGGAACTGCAGGCTGAGGGCGTGACGATCATCTTCATCTCCCACAAGCTCGACGAGGTCCTCGCCATCAGCGATGGCATCACAGTGATGCGAGGTGGCAAGACGGTCGCATCCACGACCCCACAGGATGTGAATGCGCAGGAGCTTGCGGAGCTGATGGTTGGTTCCGAACTCCCAACCCCGGAAACCACGGCCTCGACGGTTACCGATGTCGTGGAACTGTCGATCAATGGGCTCTCCGCACTTCACAGCGATGGACGACATGCCATAGAGGACGTCTCATTCAAGATTCACAGGGGCGAGATCGTCGGGATTGCCGGCGTTGAGGGGAACGGTCAGAGCGAGTTGGTCGACACGATCATGGGCATCCGTGAAGCGGTTTCCGGCACAGTCGCACTGCATGGAAGTGACATTTCTGAGCTTCCCACGAAGGAACGGCGGACCTCCGGTATCGGCATCATCCCTGAGGATCGGCATCGACAGGGCCTTCTCCTCGATTCCCCGCTGTGGGAGAACGCCATGCTTGGGCACCAAAGCGTTGCACCGTTTGCCAACGGCCTGCTCGTTGATCGCACTGCAGCCAGGGAGCTGACGGAGAAAGTGATAGAGCGCTTCGATGTGCGAACGCCGTCGGCTGATACGCATGCCGTTGCGTTGTCGGGTGGGAATCAGCAGAAGTTGATCGCCGGGAAGGAAATCTTCCTCGAGCCGGGTGTTCTCATTGCCGCTCACCCGACCCGTGGTATCGACGTCGGGGCTCAGGCGGCGATCTGGGATGAATTGAGAGATGCACGAAAGGCTGGCTTGGCCGTTCTCCTCATCTCGGCGGATCTCGAAGAACTCATCGGGCTTTCGGATCGGTTGCTCGTCATTTTCGACGGAAAGATCGTTGCGGAACTCGATCCTGGTGAAGTCACGCCGAAGTCGCTCGGTTCTCACATGACCGGGGTTTCGATGGAGGAGTCGGCATGATCAAACGAATCGGTTTGTCGCTGATCGCCCCCGCAATAGCGGTGGCGTTCGCCGTAGGTGTCGCATCTCTGGCCCTCGTCCTTGTGGACGTCAATCCGTTCTACGCCTTCGGGCTCATGTGGGATTTCGCAACCACGTCGACATCGGTTGCATCCATCATCAACAGGGCGATCCCGCTGTACGTGTCTGCGATCGCCGTTGCTCTCGGTTTCAAGATGGGCCTCTTCAACATCGGTGTTGAGGGCCAATATCTCGTTGCCGCGCTGTTCGCGGCGTGGATCGGTGCCCAGTTCACGATCTGGGGTCCGCTACACACGCTGATCATCATCCTTATCGCGGCCGGTGTCGGTGCAGCTTGGGCAGGCATCGCTGGCTACCTCAAGATCACCAGAGGTGTGAATGAGGTCGTCTCGACGATCATGTTGAACTTCATCGGATTCAGCGTGATCGGGTTCGTTCTCGGTCAGATCATCATCGGGGGAGACAGCCTCATCCAGTCGACACCACTCCTGCCCGAGTCGGCGATGATCCCCGGGCTCAACTGGATCTTCACGCTGCTCGGCTTCTCAGAGCCGCGAGGCACTGAGCTGCAGGGATTCCTCATCATCGCGATCATCCTCGGAATCGCTTATCGCTTCCTCGTCTGGAAGACAAGATTCGGTTTCGAGCTGCGCGCTTCGGGCATGAACCCGACTGCAGCTCGGATGTCGGGTGTCAACCCGAAGCGGATGGTGCTCTACACGATGTTGTTGTCGGGCGGCGCAGCCGGCCTCGTCGGTCTGTCCACGATGCTCGGCAAGCTCGGAGCGTTCACGCAGGACTTCCCACGCATGTACGGATTCACGGGCATTGCTGTTGCGCTACTCGGTAGGAACAACGCTGTCGGCATGGCCCTGGGCGCCCTTCTGTTCGGGTTCATGGATCGGTCCGCATTGATTCTCGATCTGAATGACATTCCCAAGGAGATCGTCCAGATCATCCAGGGCGTCATCGTGCTAGCGGTTGTTATTGCATACGAGATCGTCAACCGCTGGTTGCAGAACCGTGAAGTCAAGGCTGCTAGCGACGCGACGAAGAGCTTCTCGGAACAGGCTGAGGAGGTGGCGGCGTGACCGTTGACGTGCGCGAACCCAGCCAGGACATGACCGGGCGGGTCAAGGGATGGAACACAGCGACTCGCT
The DNA here is from genome assembly GCA_039714175.1 of Actinomycetota bacterium. Taxonomy (GTDB): domain Bacteria; phylum Actinomycetota; class Acidimicrobiia; order Spongiisociales; family UBA5794; genus B3-G11. The sequence goes on along the minus strand of JBDLJV010000070.1, from coordinate 4,935 downwards.
GGATGGCGATGGCTGCGATCGCCGTGCTGATTCTGGCCATTGTGCAGCAGATCGAGGGCACCAATCAATTGACCTCATCGAGTACGTGGAGCTCTGCTTTGCGACTCGGCGCGCCGATTCTCCTCGCGGGCCTCGGTGGTCTGTTCTCCGAGCGGGCCGGAATTGTGAACATCGGCCTTGAGGGCATGATGATCGCCGGCATGTGGTTCGGCGCGTGGGCCGGTTGGCAGTACGGGCCGTGGACGGGTGTTGCACTTGGTGTAGCGGGTGGAGCGGTGTTCGGCCTCATCCACGCAGTGGCGACCGTTACGTTCGCCGTCGATCAGATCGTGTCCGGTGTGGCCATCAACATCCTCGCGCCGGCGTCGGTGAGGTTCCTCTCCTCAGTCATCTATACGCCAGACACCGGAGGCGGCATCACACAGTCGCCGAGGATCAAGGATTTCATCAAGACCTTCGACGTTCCGTGGCTATCGAACTGGCTCGTCGATATCGAGGAAAAGGCGTGGTTCTTCGTCTCGGATCTTGCGGGGATCCTCGGCGGTTTCGTGACGAATATGAGCTGGTTGACGGTCATCGTCCTGTTCCTTGTCCCGTTCTCGTGGTGGCTGCTGTGGAAGACGGCGTGGGGCCTCCGATTGCGTTCTGTCGGTGAGAACCCATGGGCGGCAGAGTCCCTGGGTGTTGCCGTTATCAGAATGAAGTACTGGGGTGTCACGATCTCTGGTGCTTTCGCAGGGCTGGCCGGCGCCTATCTCGTGGTCGTCTCCCAGGGCATCTATCGCGAGGGCTCGACAGCTGGCCGCGGCTTTATCGGTTTGGCCGCGCTCATATTCGGCAACTACAACCCCTTTGGCGTCCTCGCCGGCGCGGGTGTGTTCGGGTACTCCCAGGCCCTCAGTTTGCGTGCAGGAGCTGTTCATGCGCTGCTGCTGCTGGTGGCTGTCGGATTGCTGGTACTCGCCGTGTATGCGATTTACCAGAAGAAGTTCGCAAACGCTGGCATCCAGGCTGCTTTCGCAGTCGGTTTCTACTTCTGGTGGGCGACGTCGGACGTCGTGGCGAATCAGATCATCACTGCCACGCCCTACGTCATCACCTTGCTCGTTCTGGCGATGGCAACCCAGCGTCTGAGGATGCCCGCAGCCGACGGTATTCCATATCGCAAGGGTGAAGCGCACTAGCGTTCGTCGTTCGTCGTTCGTCGTTCGTCGTTCGTCGTTCAGCGGTAACGTGACTGCATGACTCCGCTCGAGATCGACTCGATTCTGAATGCCGCCGAGGTCCACATGGCTGTTGGGGATGCTCCCGACATCCAGGGGACCGGCTTCTGGCCAGCGGTCCGTGCCGTCAAAGGAGACCCTGAACTCATCGATCGGTTCGCTGATCGCATCGGGGCCATCGACAGGGCAGCGTTCAAGGCATGGGCGAGGCTGGTGATCCCGATCTGGGTGGGTACCGTTGTCGCACTTCTCGCTGTGCTTGTTGGGATCTCGTTCGTTTCGGCGGCGGCAGTGGTGCCGGCATGGAACGGGATCGTGTTCCTGATTGGGACCGGGATCCTGATCGGATCAACCCATGGCCTGGGTCACCTCGTTGTCGGGAGACTTGGAGGAATCCGCTTCTCCGCCTGGTTCGTCGGTCGAGATCGGCCGCAGCCTGGCGTCAAGACTGACTATGCCACGTATCTGAGGGCAAGTCCCAACACCCGTGCGTGGATGCACGCCTCCGGGGCGATCGTCACGAAGATCATCCCGTTCCTGCTTGTGCCGTTCGCAATCCTCATGTCGGCGGTCCCGATCTGGGTCGCGGTGGCGCTTGTCGGTCTCGGCGTCCTCCAGATAGTCACTGACGTCCTGTGGTCGACCAAGTCATCAGACTGGGCGAAGTATGCAAGGGAGAAGGCGTTTGGCGTTTAGCGTTCATCGTTCATCGTTCATCGTTGGTCGTTGCCTCAGGGATGACTGGATGCTCTGCTCAAGGCTCGTCAGCGAACGCTGAACATGGTCGAGCCGATCTCGAAGGAGCTCGGTGTCTGTCCATGCGACAAACCCGAGGTGGGTGCAGAGTTCTACTTGAGCTTCTAGCTCTCTCGCAGATCCACGGGCGATACGCAGAAAACGAGCAAAGTCCCCCTGATCGCCCCGTCCGGATCCCTCAGCGATATTGGACATGATCGAGACAGCCGATCGGTTCATCTGGTGCTGCAACCCCCAGCGCTCCGATCTGGGGAGACCTCGGGTCAGTTCATAGGTGTTCTGCGCGACAGTTACGGCGAGACCATGAATCCTGAGCTTGCGGTAGTCCTGCATCTGGACATATGTACCGGAATCGGCGGTCGGGTTCAATACCCGCGATCACAGGAGACGATGAACGATCAACGACGAACGCCAATCGCTGTTACTTCTCCACTCCGAAGAAGCGGATCCCCTGCAGTGCAAGCTCATCAAACGGCGGGTTCTCTCCGACAGGCTCAGCCGGGTGCGTGGTGGTGACCTCTATGGTCAGTTTGATCGTTTCGAGGCTTGCGATCTTCACGGTCTGGGGTTCGTTCGAGTTCGCCAGTCTGCCGCTGATCGGCACGTTGAGGTCGTTGACAGTGATCGTGTAGCCCTGGATCTTGTAGTTCTGCTTGAACTTGTCGAGATCGGTTACGTTCTGCAGTTCGATCTCACGGATCTGCACCGGTGTGGCGAATGTGAACTCGAGCCACGCTCCGACGCCTCGTTGGCTTTCGTCGTTCCAGCGCGTCTCGGGATTTCCATCAATGAGATTCTCGGGCCCAAAGGAATCGCCGAGCTGTGAGCTCGCTGTCGCGCTGCTTGCGATCAATTCGACAGTCGGCACGGGCACGGTGGATGTCGTGGTCGACGTGTCCGTGTCAGGAGTCAGAACCTCCGAGTCCCCACCTCGGAAGATGTTCATGGTCAACGCGACAAGGGCGACGAGGAGTACGACCGCTGCGAGGACGCCGAGGGCGCGACCGCCAGCGGTCGATCTCGCTGCGGGTGCCGGGGCAATCGGCATCGGATCCTGACTGAGCCGTGAACCGCAGCGTTCGCAGTGATGATTGAAGGCCGGATTGCGAGCACCACAAGACGGGCAGCTGATCGCCGACTCAGGGTCATCGGATGTTGAGACATGATCATGGTGGATCGTCTGTTCAGTTGTCGTGTCCTGCCGAGGCGGTGGTGGTGGTGGATCGAACCGTTCGACGGGCTCTTCAGCCTCAGGAACTGCCGGCTGTTCGCTCGTTGGAGGTTCGGCAAGTTCGAAGGGCTCGAACAGGTCGTCGAATTGATTGTTGTTGTCGTCACCCTGCATGTCGGGTCCTCGTCTCCGCCATTGCTTGAGCGGTGTTTCCTGGCTGCATCCGGGCTATTGTGCCACGGATGATCGTCTTCGCGGTGATACGTGTCGCAGAGCCTTGGACAGCAGCTGCCGTTGTTGCACTGTCAATCCTTGTCGCGACTCTTGTAGCAATGGTGGTCCTACTCGTCCGTCGGTCGTGATCTGTCACACCCGCCGTCTACCTTTGCTGACATGAAAGGTAGCGCTAGAACCGAAACACTGTCCTATGTCTGTCAGGACTGCTTACACCACTCAGTCAAATGGATGGGTTTCTGTCCCCAATGCAAGTCCAAGAAGGCGCTCGTCGAGGAGTCGTCACCGCGCAATCGGCGTTCGCCCTCGTCGATCAAGGTCGTAAGTGCCACGGAGCGGAGCCCTGACGTGGCTGACCGGCGGGCCACGGGCATTACCGAGTTCGATCGTGTCATCGGCGGCGGCATCGTCCCCGGCGTTGCGATACTCGTCGGGGGGGAACCCGGCGTGGGCAAGTCAACGCTGCTGTTGCAGGTAGCTGATCAACTTGCTTCTGGTGGCGATCCAGTTCTCGTTGCCACGGCCGAGGAATCCACCCACCAGGTCCAGATGCGTGCGAGACGCATCGGCGTCCAGTCGAGCGGCGTGTCGCTCGCCTCGGTGAACGATGTCGATGACATCATCGCTCTGGCCACTCAGATGCAACCGGCTGCAGTGGTTGTCGATTCGATCCAGACGATCTCCTCCGTTGAGGTGTCAGGAAGTGCCGGAGGCACTTCACAGGTCCGTGAATGTGCCGGCCGGTTGATCGAATTCTCCAAGAGAACCGGAGTCCCCGTTGTGCTGGTCGGGCACGTGACCAAGGACGGTTCCATTGCGGGTCCGAGAACACTTGAGCACATGGTCGACGTGGTGCTGTACCTCGAAGGTGAACTCGACCGCGGTCTCCGGTTCCTGCGTGGGATCAAGAATCGGTTCGGTACCGTGAATGAGGTTGGGGTGTTCGAGATGACCCAGGACGGACTCGCTGAGGTAGCGGACCCGAGCGGCCTCATGGTTGCTCACAGGAACGAGTCGGCTCCGGGCACGATCCTGTTCCCGACGATCGAAGGGAAGCGACCATTGGTTGTCGAAATCCAGGCGCTCGTTGTCCGTTCCGAAGCCCCACAGCCGCGTCGAGCCGTCAGCGGTGTCGCCTCAGCGCGCGTGCATCAAATCCTCGGCGTCCTGGAGCGTCATCTCCTCATACCGCTACGTCGACACGAGGTGTACGTGAGCGTCATGGGCGGAATGAAGGTGACCGAGCCGGCAGCGGATCTCCCGATCGCTCTGGCCATCGTCTCGGCGTACTTCACCACACCCCTTGCCAAGACTGCAGCGTGGGGAGAACTGGGCCTGACCGGTGATGTACGCCCTGTGTCCCGGCCGGACGTCCGCAGGTCAGAAGCCGAACGCCTGGCAGCCGGTCCGGTGATTGCACCCGGGGAGGGATTCCGACGCTTGATGGAAGCCGTAGCCGGTGCGGGGCTACTCGACGAGGTGACCGACGCAGCGAGCAGTACCGACTAGCCTGCGGTGAGATGACTCCGAACACCGCTGTACCCATAGACC
>JBDLJV010000069.1:0-10028 GCA_039714175.1 Actinomycetota bacterium | reverse complement strand
TCACCAGATGGGGAGGCTCTTCTGCTGATCCACCACGGGAAGCTCGATCGTTGGCTCCAGCCCGGCGGGCACATCGATCCGGAGGATGCATCGGTGGACGCCGCAGCGCGCCGCGAGATCTTCGAGGAGACCGGTGTTGGCGACCTGGAGCGTGTCGGAGCCTCACTCGTTCGGATAGATGTTCACGAGATCCCCGAGCGGGGGAGCGAACCAGAGCATCTGCACCTCGATCTGGGACTCGGTTTTCGCGCCGCGAGTTGGAGCATCGGCCCCATTGACGAGGTGGTCGACGCCAAGTGGGTCGCATTCGACGATCTGGAGTCCTACGGCGTGGACGAGGCTCTGTTGGCCGGTGCGTGGTCCATTCGGAGCGCTGTCAACTGAGTTCGCCTGTGCGAACCGGTATGCTCGCCGAACTGAACCAAGGGGTGATGTTCCTGGGCGTTGTATTCAGCCGCCTCCTCCAGACCATCAAGCTCGAACGTGATGCGTTCGTCTGGATGGACTTCAATGACCGCGCGACAGGCGACGCGGCGATTCTCGTCGCTGTGACCCAGCTTCTGCTGACGCTCGGTCTCGGCGTCTCGCTGCTTGATCTCCTCCACCCGACGACGCTGTTCCGTGTGCTTCTTGGAGCCCTGTTCATGTGGGTCATCTACTCGGGGGCCGTGTACGCGATCGGGCGGTTCCTCCTCGATGCCTCAGGCCAATACGCGATCTACCTCCGCATCACAGGCTTCGCCTATCCGACTCTGCTCCTGATCGTTTTCACAGCGCTCGTCATCCCCATCGGATTCCTGGCGTTCCTCGTCGGAGGTGCCTGGTTCGTCGTGGTGGTTGCCAACGGGCTCACGTACACCGTTGATCTGCCGCTGCAGAAGTCCGTTCTGGCGGCTGTGGGCGGTCTCGTACTACTCGTGGTTGTCCAAGAGATACTCGGATCCATCCGAGGATTCTGACGATGCCCACCTACCGCCTCGACATCGCATACGACGGTGGGGGATTCCACGGGTATGCGCGTCAGCCAGATGTGCGAACGGTGCAGGGCGAACTCGAAGCGGTCCTTGCCCCCTACACGGGTGGGGCAGCGACGCACGTGGCAGGACGAACGGACAAGGGCGTCCACGCTTCCGAACAGGTCGTCTCGTTTGCGTGTGAGGAACTCGATTCCGAGCGCGTGGTGCGGTCCATCAACAGTCAGCTTGCGCCCCTGATCGCAGCACGCTCCCTGAGCGTTGTCGCAGATGACTTCCACGCACGGTACTCAGCGACCGGACGGGCCTACAGGTATCGGATCAACAACTCTGCGATCCACGATCCACTGGATGCCGCCACAACCTGGACGTATGACGAGGCCCTCGACGACGATGCAATGAACGATGCGGTGGCGATGCTGATCGGCAACCACGACTTCTCGGCGTTCTGCCGGAAACGTGAAGGGCTCTCGAACGAACGCGAACTGCTGTGGTCCCACTGGCGTCGCAGCGGCAACATCCTGCAGCTGTCGATTGGGGCCAATTCCTTCTGTCACCAGATGGTTCGATCGATAGTCGGAATGTGCACCGAGATCGGCAGAGGACGGGTTCCCCTGGAAGCGGTGCCAGGAATCCTCGCTTCACCCTCACGTCATCGGCTTGCCGGCGCTGCTCCCGCGCACGGCCTCACGCTCGTCGCCGTCGCCTTTGACTATGAACCGCTGCCGAAGCCTTCCTGGGTGCCGGAGATCTCGTAGGCGGCAAGTGCGTCCACGATGCGGGCGATGTGTTGGTGGCTGCGGGTCTCGACCGTGATGTGGATCCTGACCGTCCCGAAGTCACTGTCGGCGCCTTCTCTCTGATGATCGACGCTGAGCACGTTGGCCCCGAGATCGCCAACGGTGGTCAGCACCTCGGCGAGACGACCGGGTTCATCAGGGACCGTGACGCGGAACGAAGCGAACCGTCCCCGACTCTGCAAGCCGTGACGGACAACACCGCCCACAAGCAGCAAGTCCACGTTCCCGCCCGACAGCACGGCGACCGTTCTTCCGTGCGGCTTCACGATTCCGTTGAGCAGCGCAGCAACGGTTACCGCACCGGATGGCTCAACCAGGGACTTGGAACGCTCGAGGAGGAGAGCAACAGCTTCCGTGGCTTGGGAGTCGCTGACGGTGACGATATCGTCGACAAACTCCTCGATCATCACGAAGCACATCTGGGAAGGACGCGACACAGCGATGCCATCGGCGACGGTTGGCTTCGGTGTGATCTCGGTTGCCACACCTGTCTCGCGTGCCCGCAAGTAGGTGGGGACACCCTCGGATTGGATACCGATGACACGGACGGACGGCTTCAGGGTCTTGAGGGCCATCGCGGTTCCCGAGATGAGGCCCCCACCGCCGATGGGCACGAGCACGGTGTCGATGCTGGGGAGTTGCTCGTGGAGTTCCAAGCCGAGCGTTCCCTGGCCAGCGATGATGTTGGGGTCGTCATAGGGGTGGATCAACGAGGCCCCCGAATCTGCTGAGAATGCGGTTGCGTGATCCGTGGCCTCAGCGAGGTTTGCTCCGGCGAGTACGACATCGGCTCCGTAGGCGCGTGTTGCTTCGAACTTCGGGATCGCTGCAGATTCAGGCATGTAGACGGTCGCGTTGATGCCCAGCTCGGAGGCGGCGAGAGCGACCCCTTGAGCGTGATTGCCGGCTGACGCAGCTACTACGCCAGCTGTCTTCTGCTGATCGCTGAGTAGGGACAGGGCGTTGTACGCGCCTCGAATCTTGAATGACCCGGTACGTTGGAGGTTCTCGGCCTTGAGCCATATGTCTCCGCCAACCATGCGGGAGAACGAGGCGGATGGGAGCGTGGGCGTCTCGAGCACGACGGAAGCCCCGCGGTCACGAGCCGATTGCATGTCTGACAGATTGATAGTCTTCAACGTGGTTCCTCCCCAGCGAGGCTACTGCAGTGCGTTCGCGCAGTTGGTTGGCCATTACAGCGAGGACCCGATACCATACAGTTTCGCTCCCAGCCCGGGAGCCGTTTCCTGACGCCATTTACCGGGACTTTTACCTCATGAAGGCACAGCTGCAAAGAACGTATTCGCCCAAGCCAGGTGATATCGAGCGCGCGTGGTACGTCATCGACGCCACCGACGCTCCGCTTGGAAGGCTCGCATCGGAGATCGCGCAGGTTCTGCGCGGCAAGAACAAGCCGACGTACGCCCCACACGTTGACGGTGGCGACTTCGTAGTCGTCGTGAACGCGGAGAAGGTGCACGTGTCGGGTAACAAGGAGACCGAGAAGGTCTACTTCTCCCACTCCGGATACCCCGGAGGTCTGCGTGCAGACACGCTCCAGCAGGTTCGTGAGGATCACCCCGAGCGTCTCGTTGAACAGGCTGTCAGGGGCATGCTCCCGAAGAATCGGCTCGGTCGCAAGATGCTCACGAAGCTCAAGGTGTACGCCGGTCCGGATCATCCGCACCAGGCACAAAGCCCCGAAATCATGGAACTCAAGTACCGAAAGGCCGAAGCCTGATGGCAAACGCAAAGCCGCTCGCCCAAACAACCGGCCGCCGGAAGACCTCTGTTGCTCGTGTCCGTATCTATGACGGAACCGGGGAGTACAAGCTCAACGGTCGGACGCTTGATGACTACTTCACCGACCCGGAACTGCGTCGTCGTGCGCACGAAGCTTTCAAGGTCGTTGACCTCGAAGGTCGTTACGACATCCACGCAACGCTCCACGGTGGCGGTACCACAGGACAGAGCGATGCGCTCCGTCTCGGCATCGCACGTGCGCTGATCGAGCTCGATCCCGAGCTTCGGTCTGCTCTCAAGAAAGAGGGCATGCTCACGAGGGACTCCCGCAAGGTCGAGCGCAAGAAGTACGGTCTGCGCAAGGCACGCAGGGCTCCGCAGTTCACCAAGCGTTAGTCTGACTCCCAACCGGACACACAGTCAACGGGGGATCACACTGCATGGGAACTGAACAAGAGCGTCTCTTCGGAACTGATGGGATCCGTGGCAGCGCCAACTCCGAACTGACCCCGGACCTCGCTTTCGACCTCGCTCGTGCCGCAGGGGAACAGATCGAGGGTCACGTCGTCATCGGTCGCGATACCCGACGTTCGGGCCCGATGATCGCTTCCGCTGTTGCCTCCGGCTTCAACTCGGTCGGTATCGATGTTGTGGATCTCGGCATCATCCCTACGGGAGCGGTATCGCGTCTCGCGAGGGACACCGCTGCCAGCTACGGCGTTGTGATTTCTGCATCGCACAACCCTGCCGAGGACAACGGCATCAAGTTCTTCGCGAGAGACGGTGCCAAGATCGATGACGAAACCGAGCGCGCCATCGAACGCCGGTACTTCGACCCCCAGCCGTATCGCAGGGCCGTTGCGGGAAACGTGGGCATCCAGACGATCATGCCGGATGCGATCGACCGCTACATCGACAAGGTCGTCAAGACGGTGTCATACTCGATGAACGGTCTCGACTTCGTCATTGATACTGCTCACGGTGCAGCATTCATGGCCGCACCACGCCTCTTTGATCGTGTGGGGGCAAGCGTTGAGGTTATCGGTGATACCCCAGACGGCATGAACATCAACGACGGTGTTGGTGCCACTCACCCAGAGACCGTGGCAAGCGCAGCGCGAGGCAAGATCGGTCTCTCCTTTGACGGAGACGCCGATCGGCTCATCGCAGTTGACGAGGATGGCGAGATTGTCAACGGAGACGTCATCATGGCCATCTTCGCCCAGTGGCAGCTTGAGCGAGGCAAGCTCGAGAAGAATCGGGTTGTTGCCACGGTCATGTCGAACCTCGGGTTCATCCAAGCCATGGAGCGGCTCGGCATCGAAGTGCTCGTGACACCCGTTGGTGATCGCAATGTCGTCGAAGCGATGCGCGAATCGCGTGCGGTCGTTGGCGGAGAGCAGTCAGGGCACATCCTTCTTGAGGACAGGTCAACCGGTGACGGGCTCCGTACGGCTCTTCGACTGATGGAAGTGATCGCCTCCACGGGCAAGGAGCTGCGAGAGCTTCGCACGGTCATGTCCGAGCTTCCCCAGGTGCTTACGAACGTCAAGGTCGTGTCCAAGAACGGCTGGCAGGAGAACACGCTGATCCGAAAGGCGACCGCAGCTGCTGAACGAGAGCTCGGTCATCGAGGCCGGGTGCTTGTGCGTGCATCAGGCACCGAGCCTCTCATCAGGGTGATGGTCGAAGCACCGACGGAATCCGAAGCCTCAAGCGTCGCCGAGTCGATCGCCGATGTCATCGTGAAGGAACTCGTCTAGTTCAACGGCCGGCGGTCGGATCGACCATTCCTGTCTCGTAGGCAAGGAACGAGAGCTCGGATCGCGTCGCCACGCCGAGCTTCTCGAATATGTGGGACATGTGTGTCTCAAGGGTCTTCACCCGCATACCGAGCTTCACAGCACTCTCTCGGTATGTGTATCCGCGTGCGATGTGAAGGACGACCTCTCGTTCACGCGGTGTGAGGCGGTCGATCAAGGCGATCTGCTCCGCTGCCGTGTCTATGTCGAGGAGGTGGCCTGCAACCTCGCGCGAGACGGGTGTGCCACCGTTCAGTACCTCGTGAACGATTCCCGGGAGCTCCTCCCCAGGGGTGGACTTCGTTATGTACCCGTCCACGCCAGCGGCGAGAAGCGATGCGACGTCTGATCGCGACGTTGACACGGTGAATGCCAAGCACTTGATCTCGGGGATGGCGTCCTTGACCACTGAGACCACCTTGGCTCCACCCTTCGGTATGTCCATGTGGACGTCGATCAACGCCACGTCAGGCTTCGTTTCGAGAATCCCCTTGATGGCTTCGTCCGTGCTCCTGGCTTCACCGACGATATTGAACTCCGAAAGGTACGACTTCGTTCCTGCTCGGATCGTGTCGTGGTCATCCACGAGGAAAATCGACACCATTGCTTTCTACCCCCTTCGGTACGGTCATTTCTACTTCGGTCCCGAATTCGGGAGTGGATTGGATCGATGCTGTGCCGCCTATCGACGCAAGGCGTCCAACGATCGAATTCTCGATGCCGAAGCTTCCGGTTGACCCTTCGAAGTCGAACCCCTTGCCCTTGTCGCGAACGAACACCGACAGCCCATCCGGCTCGAGCGAGCAGTAGACGAGAACTATGTCGGATCCCGAGTGCTTGGCGGCATTGATCATCGCTTCCTTCGTTGCCTCCACAAGACCGGCAAGAGAGACTGTCATCTCTGCGTCGTACGAGCACACCATGTCTATTTCGATTCCGTAGAGATCCTCGACGTCGTCTCGTGCCGTGAACATTGCGGTGGCAAAGGGGTTCTCGTGTTCAGACCGGAGTGAATGGATGGTTCGGCGGAGTCCTCGCTCCTGCCTCCTGGCGATATAGCTGACCTGCTCAGGGTTGTCGGAGGACACACGGATGGCGTGGAGCGTCTGGAGCACCGAGTCGTGGAGCTGATCGGCCAGCGCCAGCTGCTCGCCTCTTCTGATCTGGCGCCGTCGCTCGGTAGCAAGCCTCTTGTTGGCTGCGCGGCGAAGCCGATCCCGATCACGGATCAGGTCGAAACCGTATCCGACGATTCCGCCGTAGACGAAGAACACGATCGCACCGACCTGGTCTGCAGTGTTTCGTGAGCCTTCAAGTTCCATGCCGATCCATTGGTTGAAGAACAGAACAGCGGCGGCGCTGAGAGTCCAGCGAACATTGGTGGCGTAGGCAACAACAGCGAGCCACGAAATCGGAAAACCACCATGTAGCAGGCTCGTTGCCCCGGCCCAGTAGGAGGCATTGGCGACGACGACAACCAAGATGCCGTCGGCGATGACGAATGGGATGCTCTTGATCCTCTGCTGGTCCCTTGCCATCCAGACGGTGAAGATCGTCCAGGCGAAGCTTCCGGCCGCCATGGAGATCACGACTGCTCGATTGGCACCCGGATCAGTCAGCAACGCAGCGACGACGAGGAGCAGGAGCCAGACCCATCCCAGGATGCGGAAGGCGAGCACGATCTTGAGCAGGATGTTCTCGATCGGCGTGATGCTGCTCTCGACGGTCGCTTCCGACATGGGTCAATCCTACGCCATCGGACACCCCGCTTGCCATGGGGAACATCCCCGATGGACGGCGTTTGGCATTGGCCACCCTCCGGTCCCCGTCCGGTGAACCTCAATCCACAAGGTGAGCCACCTTGTGAATTGAGGATCACAGGGGCGACAGGTGCGGGCGGGCGCGAGAGAGCCTCCGACCTTTGATCAGTCGGAGGCTCTTGAGTAATTCGCTCTAGGGCTTGTTGCCGTTGTTCGTCTTGGGTTCCCGCTGCTGCTTCTTGAGCTGTCCGAGGTTCTTGGCCGTGCCTTCGAGGCGGTCGTTCTCCTCGTCTCCGAGATCCTTGAACTTCTTTCCGAAGCCCCAACCGTCGTCCTCGTCGTACTCGGCGAGCAGATCCGCGAGTGGGATGTCATAGGCCTTTGCCAGCTGGAGCAGCTTGAACATCGCTCCCCACCCGACCACTGGTTCTTCGGTGCGCAGCAGAACGAGTTCTTCAACCGCTGTCTCTGCGGCCCCTTCCTCTGCATCGTCGCCTACCAGGTAGTCAGCGAGGAGCTGAGCCTTCAGGAGTTGGGTGTCGTTGAGTTCCTGCGTTTCGCTCGAATCAGCCTCGACATCGGTGTCGTCGGCGAAGGCAATCGCCGCGGTTGATGCGAACAAGGTTGCAGCGATCGCGAGAATAGCCAGTCGCTTCATGTCGTCCCTTTCGTGGGCGTACTTCGTGACTGCCTTCCACACCACCGCCCGAGTGGCCCTACGTAAAGATAGACGAACGAGAGGGCTGAGTGTTACACGACACTTGTTGCAGGCCGCTAGTCTTCCTTCCGCAACAGAACCTGACGCGGAGATGCACTCTTCACAGCGCCTGCCCTCGCAACAGCGAGGCGACGAGGAAGAGGGTTATCGAAATGTTCGGCGGATGCCCTCTCGGCCGCTCACGGTCGTGACGGGATGGACCAAATCCCCGGAGTGATCCAGGGAACAGAATCCACCTCGATGTGAGTGGGGAAACCCAACCGTCCGCATCTCCACGTCACATGACGAAAGGAGATCGCGCGTGTGCGGGATCATGGGTTACGTAGGGCCACAGGATGCTGGTCCGATTCTTGTCGACGGCCTGAAGAGGCTTGAGTACCGCGGATACGACTCAGCTGGTATCGCCGTCAGCAATGGCGATATCCGCGTCCAGAAGGCCGAGGGGAAGATCGCGAACCTCGAAGCGCTGCTCGAGGGTGATAGCCCGGCGGGGACCATCGGCATCGGTCACACACGCTGGGCAACGCACGGCGCGCCAACGGACGCCAACGCGCACCCCCACACGGACCCGTCCGGTGAGTTTGTTGTGGTCCACAACGGGATCATTGAGAACTTCCAGGGAATCAAGGATGAGCTTGCTGCCCACGGTGCCGAGTTCGCATCCGAGACTGACTCAGAACTCCTGGCGCACCTCGTGGCAAGGGAGTACGACGGAGGCCTCGTCGAGGCGGTTCGCAAGACCGTTGCTCTGTCGGAGGGTGCGTATGCGATGGTTGTGATGTCCAAGCGCGAGCCGGAGAAGATCGTTGCTGTTCGCAAGATCAGCCCTCTTGTCGTTGGCCTCGGCGAGGGAGAGACATACCTCGCTTCAGACATCCCCGCGGTTCTGCACCGTACGCGCGATTTCATGATCATCGAGGATGATGAGATGGTGATCGTCACCGCCGATGGTGCGACCGTGGAAACGATCGATGGTGATCCGGTTGATCGTGACGTCATCCACATTGACTGGGATGCCGAGCAGGCGGAGAAGGGCGGTTACGAGCACTTCATGTTGAAGGAGATCCACGAGCAGCCGGATGTCATCACGGAGACGCTCGGAGGCCGTCTGGATGCCGACGGTCGTGTGTGGCTCGAGGATGTTGAGTTCGATGACACCTACATCGCCGGGCTCGATCGTGTCTGGATCACGGCTTGTGGCACCGCCTATCACGCCGGACTGATCGGCCAGGAGATCTTCCGACGGATCCTGAGGCTTCCGGCGAACGTCGAGTACGCCCACGAGCTCAGGTACGCAGACCCCATCATTGGTCCGAAGGAATTGATGATCGCGATATCGCAGTCGGGGGAGACAGCTGACACACTTGCAGCAGCTCGGATCGCTCCAGATCATGGATCGCGCATGCTATCCATTACCAACGTGGTCGGCTCCACGCTGTCCCGGTACGCCGATGACATCCTGTACACCCGCGCCGGACCTGAGATCTCGGTTGCCTCGACCAAGGCCTACATGGCGATGCTCATCGCCCAGTACCTGCTGGCGCTGCGCTTGGGGTCGGCTCGTGGGACGGTCGACGAGGAGCTTGCACATGCTGTGAGCCATGGGCTCCACCAGATGCCAGCGGCAATCGAGGAAGTGCTCCAACGCGAAGCCGAGACGGTTGTCGCGGCAGAGGCGATGGTCAACGCAGAGGATGTGTACTTCATCGGGCGCGGTCTTGACTACGCGATAGCGATGGAGGGTTCGCTCAAGCTCAAGGAGATCTCGTATCTCCATTCAGAGGCGATGCCGGCCGGCGAACTCAAGCACGGGACGCTTGCCTTGATCACGGATGATGTTCCGGTTGTCGTGATCCTCACGCAGCGTTCCGTGTACGACAAGACGATCTCTGCGGTCCAAGAGGTCAAGGCTCGTGGTGGGAGAATCATCGCTGTTGCCTATGACACCGATACCGAGATCGACAAGTACGCAGACATCGTGATGAGGATCCCCGACATGGATGACCTGCTTGCCCCGGTTGCAGCGGTCGTGCCGCTGCAGTTGCTCGCCTATCACGTTGCCCGCCTCCGCGGCCACGACATCGACCAGCCCCGCAACCTGGCGAAGAGTGTCACCGTCGAGTAGGCAGAGTCGCTGACCGGAGGTCAGCTCTCGTCGATTGCCGGAACGGCAATCTCTTGTCGATTCGCGGAGCGAATCTCTGGTCGTTCGCCCCAGCGAACTCTTGTCG
>JBDLJV010000068.1:0-10201 GCA_039714175.1 Actinomycetota bacterium | reverse complement strand
CGAAACTGCCCATAGTGCGCACACCCGTAGATCTCTTGTAGCCGATGCTCAGATAGAAGGGGACGGAGTGCAACGTGGCAGCCAGTTTGAACACGTCGACTCCTCGCTCCGCATATTCTTGCTCGAACCGCTCCACAAGCGTCCGCCCAATGCCTTGACGATGATGTTGCCCGTCGACGAACAAGCTCGAAAGCACTGTGCGACCTCGATGATCCGTCCTGCCGCCACGCAACACACCAACGATCTCGCCGTCGTCTTCGGCAACCCACACTGACGGAGCCGAAATGGCTTCGACGATCGCCTCGCGATGTTGAGACATCGTCGAAGCCGCCAGAGCGAACGGTCCCAGCATCGATTCACGCTTGGCACGTGTCACTGCGTGCAGATTGAAATCGCCGTAGGTGTCAGCGATCAACATGCCGACCCGTGCGGCATCGCTCTCTGCGTATCTGCGGATCCTGTACACGACAATCCTCCGGCAATATCAAGTATCTCACTCGACAGCCCGAACGCCGGCTCGCGCCCACAGGTGAGGAGATGCACGTGGCTTGTTGGCTAGAACACGACGGATGCGCCGATCGATCGCAGGATCTCCCCAAGCCACACCAGACCGTAGGAAACGGTCGATCCATCCTCTCGCATTGTTCTGAGTGAATCGATGTCGAATGACAGCTGCCCCAGTGTGAAGGTGGTCGGATCCACATGGGGAACAGAGCGTTGAGACTCGTCCACGACCCAGTAGTAGTCGTATGGCACATCGACAGAGTTGCCCTCAGCCACAGAGTCAAGGTGATCCAGCAGCAGACTGGCCCAGGCACGAAGCTCTTCAATGGATACAGTCTGCGTGGTGTCGTCGGAATCTGACATCATGAAATCGAGACTAGACCAGCACAATGGGGAGCCGCCATCGATGCCGTTATGGGCGTAGCAGTAAGAACTGCAACTTGCATCGTGCAGTATGCAGCAGTTATTGTTCGAATCCCCAACCAGAGAGTGAATACGTTTTCATGAATAGAAGGCTCGGTGCTATTGGTGCAGCTTTTGGGCTGCTTGTCTTGTTGTCGACTCTGGTGGTCGCCCACCCGGTCGATGCCTCGTCAGCCTACATCGCCGTCCAAAGCGGCGACTGGGACGAACCTGAGACTTGGGGTGGCTCTGTCCCCATTGTGGTTGAGTCATCCGACTCAGTCCTGATCCCTTCAGGTGTGACGGTCACGGTGCGGGAGGGCTCGGTTGTCGAGTTGGTTGGTGGAGTGGTCGTCAGCGAGGGAGTGTTGAGGATCTTTGGCGAGTTCCTCTTCCATGGGGGTGATGAGGCAGCACGGCCGGGGCCCGTATTCGACAATCGAGGGACACTGCGAGTCTCGGATACTGGAGTCTTCGACTTTGACGGCGTGCTCTATTGGTCGGACTCTCAGGGGGGGTACGTGACGAGTGGCGAGTTTCTTTCGAGCGGACCTATCAACAGTTTCGGGGTCTTCTCGATCGAAGACGCGAAGGCGAGCAATTCGAGTAGCACTGTCAACCAAGGTGTTTTCACGATCGGTGCATGGACCGGGTACCTCAGTGGTGGCGTGTTCACGAATGTCGGGACTGTCGATCTCTATGGACCACTCGGTTTCGCCACGGCAACTCTCGAGAATCTTGGATCGTTCACGAGCTACAACGGCTCATCTGTGGATGGCGGGAGATTCATCAATCTTGGGGTCGCCCAGAATTTCGGCACATTCTCTCCTGGCGCCATCATCAATCAGGGGGAGTTCGAGAACTACAACGTCGTTGAGAAGCTAACCCTGGGCGGATCGGGCTCGACGATCAATCGAATGTGGGCCTCTTGGTACTCGCCTCGCATCTCTAGCGGCATTCTTGTGAACGATCCGGAGGGGATAGTCGTTGTCGGGAACCAGTTGCTGGTCGACGAGAAAGCCGGCCTCCTCAACCACGGTACGGTCGATCACACGTGGGGCGCCGTCATCAACAACGGCACTATTGCGGATGTCTGCGGTGGCACCTGGCTTGTCGATGACACGCCAGGAACCTGGTCAGGCAACTCCAAGAAGACGTGGTGTGACACGACGCCACCACGCGTGCTGCTCGTAGTCAACGGGAGTTTGGGTGACAACGGATGGTATCGATCGGATGTAGAGGTGAACTGGTCCACAAGTGACGCTGGCTCGGCTGTGATCTTCGATTCGGGGTGCGGAAGCGCACAGGTGACGGAGGACACGACGGGTGTGACGTTCACTTGCGTGGCCGTGTCGGCTGGTGGAACGACGACTAGGACGATTGTCATCAAGAAGGACACGGTCGTTCCGGTTGTTCGGGTCCTTTGGGACGACGGGAACACGGCTCTCCAAACGAATCAATGGCTCAACCACGAACTGAAGGCCAGTTTCTACATTCTGGACGATTTGTCCGGAACTGGGAGTTGCGACGAGCCGGTGATCCTTGGTGAAGGCGAGGATCAGCTCGTCGAGGGTTCGTGCACCGATGGAGCCGGGAACTTGGGTACGTTCAGTCCTTGGTATCGAATCAACGTTGATTTGACGCCGCCAACGGTCACTTGGGATGCATCAGGCGAGTCGAACGCGAACGGCTGGTACAACACCGATGTGACTGTGTTGTATTCGGGATCTGATGCCCTCTCAGGAATCGACTATTGCGACGACCCGGTCACCTTCGATCAGGACGGATCGGGGCAGCACGCATGGAGGGCTTGCTGGGACATCGCCGGAAACTCGAACGAGGTCTCTCCAACGATCAACCTGGACAAGACACCACCAACAGTCACGGCTCGTCTCTCCACGTCCGCCAACTCGCACGGTTGGCACAAGACGGATGTGGACGTGATCTTCGAGGGGTCTGATGCCACTTCGGGAATCGCATTCTGCGATCTGGTCGAATTCGAAGGTGTCGAAGGCGCCGGCTTGTCTGCGTCAGGAGCCTGTACCGACCTCGCAGACAACGTCGGGGGAACGGTCACGGTTGAGAACATCAACATCGACCGGACAGACCCGGTTCTGGGCTTCTCCGAGGCAATGACGAGCTATCTGCTCTCCGATTCGGTGAACATCACGTGTGTCGCCAGCGATGCGCTGTCAGGGATCGAGGCAATCAAGTGCGTGGGAGCCGATGGATATGGCTACGAATTTGACCACACGGCTGGCAATTGGGTCAGCGGTTCAACGTGGGACTGGGCTGGGAATGCGGGCTACGCCGCTTCTTCGTTCACGATCCAGGTGACGCGGGCGGGTATCGACTTCGTCATCGATCAGTACGTAGCGGACGAGAAGCTTGCCCGGGATTTGAAAGGCGAACTGGACAAGGTCACCAAGTCGATCGACAAGAAGAAGGACAGGGACAAGACAGCCGACAGGATGTTGCGCTTTGAAGACATTGTTCTGCAGGGAATTTCGCAGGACGACTTGACCTCAGATGAGGCCGACCATCTCATCACCCTGGTCAGGTTCTACACCACGCCAACCGTATCCGTCACAACCATCATGTGAAACCGGACCAGCGTCCTGAGTCCTTTGAAACCACCGGCTCTATGTGCGCGCGGGGGTTGCGAGGACCGGGCTACCAGAGTATTGGGACGGGCGAACGGGTGTTCGTCTCCTAGGCCGGTCTTCGGCGCATCGTTGCACCCTTTGCCCACTACGATTACGGCACATACCTCTTTCAGGGCAGGGTGCAATTCCCGACCGGCGGTGAAAGTCCGCGACCCCCAAATCTGGGGCTGATCCGGTGGAATACCGGAACCGACGGTGACAGTCCGGATGGGAGAAAGGGGACGCTTGATGCGTCGCGTTGGAGACAACCCAGTCACCAGCACGGACGTGGACGAGCTGATGCGACAAGCGATCGACGCGACACGCCTGACGTTCCCGCATCCGAATCCACGTGTCGGTGCTGTACTCACCTCGCCGGAAGGCACCGTTCGTGCCATCGCCGCACACCAATCGGCTGGCAAAGCCCATGCCGAAGTCCTTGCCCTGGACGCCGTTGACGACGCCTCCGGAGACACCCTCTATGTCACCCTCGAGCCCTGCAGCCACACCGGGAGAACACCACCCTGTACGGAAGCGATCATCAACGCTGGTATAGCTCGCGTCGTGGTCGGCACAATAGACCCTGACCCTCGCGTCGCCGGCACTGGCATCGAACGGTTGCGGCAAGCCGGCATCGATGTCACCGTCGATGTCCTCAGCGACACCGTGATCGCTAATGATCCTGGCTACTACCACCACCGCTCCACCGGGTTGCCGAGGGTGACTCTCAAGCTTGCCTCGACCCTTGATGGGCAGGTCGCAGCGGCAGACGGCACATCACGCTGGATCAGTTCACCGGAATCCCGCGAGGACGCCCATCGTGTGAGGGCAGACAACGATGTCATCATCGTGGGCGCAGGGACCGTCATCTCGGACGATCCCGCTCTGAACGTCCGTCTGGAAGGCTACGAAGGTCCGCAGCCAAGGCCGGTCATCATCAGCGGTGATCGACCCATTCCGGCGCAGCGACAGATCCTCGAACGGAACCCGATTGTCTACGAACCCACAATCGGGGAATGGGTCGATCCTGCTGACGTCGTCAAGGATCTTGGCGCACAGGGCTATGTCTCAGCCATGATCGAGGGAGGGCCATCAATCGCTGCATCCTTCCTCGAAGCAGGTGTTGTTGACCAGATCATCTGGTACGTCGCAGCGAAACTCGCTGCCGGAACCGGCACGCCAGCGCTCTCCGGTCACTTCGCAACCATCTCAGATATCACCGACCTGTCATTCACCAACATCGAACACGTGGGTCCGGATATCAAGATCACAGCAACTATCAACAAGGAGCGATGATGTTCACTGGCATCGTCACCGAACTCGGAACAGTCACGAACATGGAGCGGATGGATGGTTTCACCCGCTTCGGGATCAATGCCCCGGAGACGACCGCAGACGCCGGAATCGGCGACTCCATTGCAGTCAACGGCGTTTGTCTCACAGCAATCTCGATAGACGACGGCGGGTTCTCCGTCGACGTCGTAGACGAATCCCTCGACAGGAGTTCGCTCGGCGGACTGGCACCCGGTGGACGAGTCAACCTGGAGCGTCCCATGCCTGCTCACGGACGCTTCGACGGTCACATCGTCCAGGGTCACGTCGATGGAGTCGGTCGCGTCGTGTCCAGGACCGCTGAAGGCGAAGCAGCCCGGTTCCGTATCTCCCTGCCCGCATCGCTGTCCCGGTACATCGTGGAGAAAGGATCCATTGCTGTCGACGGGACCAGCCTGACCATCACTGCTGTCTCAGAGCTTGATGCCGACGACGCCTGGTTCGAGATTGCCGTGATACCCCACACACTCGAAGCCACCGTCTTCGGCATCACGGAAGCCGGCTCCGAGGTCAACCTCGAGGTCGACGTGATCGCGAAGTACTTGGAACGCATGGCGGGGAGCGGTCGATGACACTCCAGACCATAGAGACCGCTGTCAAGGCCTTTGCTGACGGGCAGTTCGTGCTGGTCGTAGACAATGCTGACAGGGAGAACGAAGGCGACCTCATCATGGCGGCCGAGATGGCAACGCCTGAGATGATCGCCTTCATGGTCCGACACACCTCCGGCCTCATCTGTCTGCCCATGACCGGCGACCGTCTCGACGAACTGGGCATTCCGATGATGGTCATGGAGAACACGGACGCACACCAAACGGCATTCACCATTTCCATCGATTTCGCACCTTCAACGTCGACAGGGATTTCCGCTGCTGACCGCGCGGCGACGATCAGGGCAGCGGTGGATCCGCTCGTTCGTCCATCTGATTTCTCACGACCCGGGCACATCTTCCCGCTGCGCTATCACGAGGGAGGAGTCCTCGAACGTGCCGGACACACCGAAGCAGCCGTCGACCTGGCGACGCTCGCTGGACTGGCACCCGCAGGTGTGCTCTGTGAACTCGTCAACGACGACGGCACGATGATGCGCGGGGAGACTCTCGAGGCGTTCGCAGAGGAACACGGCCTTGTCATGATCTCCATTGACGATCTCGTGGCATATCGGTGGCGGACGGAAGCTCTCGTGTCCCGACAGGCCACGGCACAACTGCCGACAGATCACGGAACGTTCGATATCGTCGGGTACCGCTCCCATACCGACAACAGTCAACATGTCGCCCTTGTCATGGGTGATGTTGCTGGCAAAGAGGGTGTCCTGGCGCGAGTCCACTCGGTGTGCCTGACCGGCGACGTTTTCGGGTCCCTCCGGTGTGACTGCGGCACGCAACTCGACGAGGCAATGCGCCTCATCGCCGAAGAAGGCGAGGGGGTGATCGTCTATAACACCGCTCACGAGGGGAGAGGCATCGGGATCCTCGCCAAGATCGCAGCCTATGACCTCCAGGAGAAGGGACTGGACACCGTTGATGCCAACCGCGAGATCGGACACGCCGATGACAGCCGGCACTACGGCGTCGACGCCCAGATTCTTCACGATCTCCAGATCACGAGCATCCGACTGCTCACCAACAATCCGGACAAGATCGACCAGCTCTGTCGATACGGCGTCGAAGTCGAAGGACGGGAGCCGATATGGGTAGGGGAGACGCCTGAGAATCGAACCTATCTCCAGACGAAGGCGGCTCGCATGGGACACATCACAGACGATGAACGACAGACGATGAACGACAATCGAGGTGCCGATGCGAATTGATGACCACCCTGAGCAGGGAGTGAGTGCCAAGGGATTGCGCATCGCCGTGGTCACGGCGGTGTTCAACGAGTCGATCACATCAGGACTCAAGGCAGGAGCGATCGAGTTCCTCGAGGAATCCGAAGCCGATGAGATTCTCGCTATCGATGCGCCTGGCGCCTTCGAGCTCCCACTCCTGGCCCAACATCTCGCCACGTCTGGCTATGACGCGATTGTGTGTCTCGGCGCCGTCATCGAAGGCGACACGGACCACTACGAGCACGTTGCTCATCGTGCGTCAGAGGGACTCATGCGTGTCCAACTCGATACGGGTGTGCCGGTTGCCTTCGGGATCCTCACGACACGGAACGTCGAATCAGCAGTCGTCCGATCAGAGCAGGGTCCCGAGAACAAGGGCCGCGAAGCCGCAGCGGCGGCGGTGATCACAGCGCAGACGCTGCGGCAGATTCGTACTACGTAATACGTGCCACGTACTACTGTTCCCACCAATATGACACAAGAGGAGGCGCCTGCTTCCCACCTGTCCACCGTTCTGAGGTGCGTCGGGTCCTGAAGTACGGGCAGCACGTGATGCTGCCTGTGTTCTCGTAGGCAACCTCCTGTAGACAACCGACATGTACCAGGAGGTACTCTCATCGCAGAACCACGGGTCAACGACCGAATTCGCGTCAAGCGTGTGCGCCTGATCGCTCCCGACGGAGCCCAGATCGGCGAGAAGGACATCGACGAAGCTCGGTGGCTCGCGTCCCAGCTTGGATTGGACCTCGTTGAGGTTGCACCGGATGCCCGCCCTCCCGTTGTCAGGATGATGGACTACGGCAAGTACAAGTACGACCAGTCCGTCAAGGCACGTGAGGCGCGCAAGAATCAGACCCGAACCGTAATCAAGGAAGTGCAGTTCCGCCCCAAGATCGGTGCGAGCGACTTCGACGTCAAGCGGAAGCGAGTCGTCAAGTTCCTACGCCAGGGCGACAAGGTCAAATGCACCATGCGATTCCGAGGTCGCGAGATGGCTCACCCCGAGTTGGGCAGGGACATCCTGAAGCGCCTCTATGACGATGTTGCAGAGTACGGCGAGATCGAGACGATGCCGAAACTCGAAGGCCGCAACATGACGATGGTTCTCGTTCCCGCAAGGAACGCGCCGGTTGAAGAATCAGAGAATGAAGACGACACCACGGACGAGGAATAGCGAGAGCTACCTCTTCCCTCCCAACAGGAGTGAAACGTGCCGAAAATGAAAACACACAAGGGCGCTGCGAAACGCTTCAAGCGGTCGGGCAGCGGCAAGATCAGGCATGACAAGGCCTGGCGCGGTCACAACCGCAACAAGAAGAGCGCAGCGCGTTGGCGCCGCGTCAAGGGCAAGTCAAATCTCAGCGGTAAGAATGCCAAGCGCATGGACCGCATGCTCAACAACTAGGAGGCCCCCATGGCTCGTGTAAAACGATCTGTGAATGCGCGCAAGAAGCGCAAAAAGGTAATGGATAGGGCTTCCGGGTACACGGGAGCCAGGTCACGCAGGTATCGCGCTGCTCGCGAGCAGGTGATGCACGCAATGCAGGACTCGTACGACCACCGTCGTGCGCGCAAGGGCCAGTTCCGACGCCTGTGGATTCAGCGCATCAACGCTGCTGCCCGCAACAACGGGACGACCTACTCACGGTTCATGGCTGGCCTCAAGGCCGCCGATATCGAGGTCGATCGCAAGATGCTCGCCGAGATGGCAGTCAGCGATCCGGATGCGTTCACCGCACTCGTCGAGGTTGCAACCTCAGCTTCCGCGGCATCCGCTACGGCATCGTCCGACAGCTGAGAACTGATAGCTGATAGATGAGAAGGCCCGGTGACCGAAGTCACCGGGCCTTCTGCTGTCTGTTGTCTATTGTCTTCTGTGAATGACCGACATCATCACCTCAACGGGCAACCCGCTGATCAAGCGGTACAGACGGCTTCACCGACCGCGGGGCCGGACCGAGGAGATGGCAACACTCATCGAAGGACCCACTGTCTTCGCCGAGGCCGTCCACGCTGGCGTACGGGTGCTCAGCGTATTGGTCGAGAAGGGTGACGATCGCTCAATGGAGCTGTGTTCAACACAGGGGTGCCAGCCCCAAGTCGTAACCGCTGAAGTTCTCGCTGCTGCCAGTGACACCGTGCATCCCCAGAGTCCCGTCGCCATCATCGGGATTCCGGAGCCCGAACGGATCCACTATCGCAACACGCTTGTGCTCAGAGACATCGGTGACCCTGGCAACGTCGGGACGATGATCCGATCTGCTGCTGCGTTCGGGTGGGATGTGTGTGTGACCGGTGACTCGGCCCATCCATGGAATCCGAAGGTCATCCGCTCCGGGGTTGGCGCCCACTTCAGGGTCCACCTGTCCTTCTCTACTGATCCGATAGCAGACGCCAAGGAACTCGGGCTCGATGTCTTGGCCTCCGTCGTTTCGTCGGGTGAAAAGCCTGCACGAAGTGACCACCCGATCGCTCTTCTCATCGGTGCGGAGTCTGTCGGTCTGTCGGCCGGGGACGTTGATCGCGCGGATCGATCCGTGACAATTCCCATGGACTCGGACACTGAGAGTCTCAATGCCGCCGTCGCCGCCTCAATTCTGATGCACGATCTCGCGCCAATCGCCGAAGGCTGACCCTTCTTGACTCTTGCCTCCTGACTCTGTAGCGTCGCGATCCATGACCGCCAAGCGATTTACGGACGCATTCTTTACGGGCACATAGCCCGGGTTATCCAACGCGTCCGAATTCCGCCGACGAGCATTGAACCCGGGAGTCCCCGGGTTCTTCTGATTTCCCGGGTCTCCTCGACACCAGGAGCAGCCACAATGACAACCACCGCTAACCTGCCACATCCCATGGACCCACTCGAACTACTCAAACAAGAAGCGCCGGAACGCATTGCCAGTGCTGCATCACTCGCAGAGCTCGACGATGTCGAGGCCGAGACGGTAGGGCGGCGTTCTCCTGTCGCTGAAGCCCGACGAGGACTCGGATCGATACCTGATCCTGCCGAACGAGGTGCCACAGGAAAGGCCATCAACGACGTTGCCAAGGAGATTTCGGCACTTATCGAGTCGAGGAGGGGAGCGCTCGAGATCGCTGAGATCAACGCGAGCCTCGAGGCCGATCGGGCCGACGTGACCCTTCCCGGACGGGTACCCCAACGCGGAACACACCATCTCGTCCAGCAGACAATCGACGAGATAGTCGACATCTTCGTGGGGCTCGGCTACCAGATGGTCCAGGGACCGGAAGCTGAAACGGACTACTACAACTTCACAGCGCTGAACATCCCGGAGACACACCCGTCCCGCCTTGAGAGCGACACGCTGTATCTCGACTACGGGCAGGCTGAGGAGGAGATCCTCCTACGCACACATACCTCGCCTATGCAGGCCCGCTACATGGAGGAGAATGAGCCTCCCGTCTACATCGTGGTTCCCGGCAAGGTCTTCCGGGCCGATCAGATCGATGCCACACATCTTCC
>JBDLJV010000067.1:0-10273 GCA_039714175.1 Actinomycetota bacterium | reverse complement strand
TTCTCTGGCCACATCGCGACCGCACGTTCGGCCATTGCCGTGATCGTCAGCGATGGATTGACGCCGAGATTTGCCCCGATGGCCGCACCATCGATGATGTGGAGGCCCTCATGGCCGTAGACGCGATGGTACGCGTCGACAACTCCTGCATCCGGACCGTCGCCGATGGGAGCTCCACCGAGGAGGTGGGCAGTGAGTGGTGAGTCGAAGAGCACCTCGTTCACCGACGAGAAGGCGAGACCATCGATTTCGCTTGCCGTGATCCGTGCGGCTTCGTTCGCAATCGGGATGTACGTCGGGTTCGGTTCGCCTTCGCCCTGGGTGGAGGCCAGCTTGGTGCGAAACCACCCCTTCTTGCGAAGCAGACGGATGCTGTTGTCCCGTGTCTGCATCACGAGCAGGATGATCCCTCGCTCCGACCAATGCCACACAGAGAGCGAACGCAGGAAATGGATGGGATGTCTCACGATGTTCGCGAGGAACCGCAGCTGGCGCGGGATCCCGTCGCCGCCATCGGTCAGCAAGATTCCGAGTAGCCCGAGCGCATTCGATCCGGGTCCGTATCGAACAGGTTCGATGTGGGTGTCATCGGTCGGATGGATCGATGATGTGATGGCGATCCCCTCGCTGTAGTCGACCTCCCGTCCACTGGCGACCGCACCGACGATTGCCTCGGAGTTGGTTCTTGTTTGGTAGCCAAGCCTGTGGGAAATCTCCGGGAGCCTCCCTTGCTCCTGCAACCCAAGAAGCAGGCGCGTAGTTCCGAGCGCCCCGGCCGAGAACACCACCTGTTTGGCCAGGTACGTTGTCTCGTTCCGACGGAATGCCGTGCCCGGCTTGCGCGCCGTTACAGCCCAGCCGTCGCTCGATCGTGAGACATCCGTCACCTGTTGGGATGGAAACACCGATGCACCGTTCTTCTCGGCGAAGTAGAGGTAGTTCTTGTCGAGCGTGTTCTTGGCGTTGAAGCGGCAACCAACCATGCAGTTTCCGCACACGGTGCATCCGGATCTCGCCGGGCCATCACCATCGAAGTAGGGATCCTCGACCTCGACTCCCGGTTCCCCGAAGAACACGCCGACAGGGGTCGGGCGGAAGGATTCGATCACGCCGAGCTGTTCGGCAACCGACCTCATGACCTTGTCAGATGGCGTATCGATCGGATTCTCGATCACCCCGAGCATGCGCTTGGCGGTTCTGAAATGGGGAGCGAGTTCAGCCCTCCAGTCCGTGATGGTGCCCCATTGGTCATCCGAGTAGAACGGATCGAGCGGCTCGTACAGTGTGTTTGCGTACACGAGGGAGCCGCCCCCGACGCCTGCGCCGCTCAAGACCATTACGTGGGGGAGCAGGGAGATCCGCTGGATTCCGCGCATACCGAGTTTCGGGAACCACAGGGATTTCCGCGTGTTCCAGTTGGTCTTCGGGAAATCCTCAGTACGCCATCTCTTGCCGGCTTCGAGGACGCCGACGCTGTAGCCCTTCTCAGATAGCCTCATGGCAGTGACGCTGCCTCCGAATCCGGAGCCAATGACTACGACGTCGAACTCGTGGGCTGTCTTGTCAGGCGTACGCACAGCTGCTGAGCTTAGGGAGTGACGACCGCAGCCGCCCAAGATCTCGATTCTTCAAGCTTGAATCTTGGCTCTTGATTCTTGGCTCTCGTGCTAAATGACCGTCGCGCCCCATACGGGGACACCGGCACCGTCGATGACCTTGGACTCCTCGCTTGCGAGGAAGTTGATTACGTCTGCAATGTCTGACGGCTCGGGCCAGTGCACATAGTCGGCGTAGGGCAGAGCCTGGCGCGTGGCCTCGGTGTTGATGACCGATGGAAGCAGGGCGTTCGCGGTGATGTTCGTGTCGAGCAGCTCTGTCGCCGTGGATCGTGCGAGGGAGAAGACAGCGGCCTTCGCCATGTTGTACGCCGCTTGACCGGCCGGGCAATCGTGGGCGTGCTTGGAACCAATGAGAATGATTCGGCCCCACTCATCTGACATGCGCGGGATCGCAGATCTCGTCGCATTCCACGCAGTCTTGACGTTGAGGTCAAGCATCCGCTCCAACCGCACGTGACTCGTCTCGATGATGTCTCTCCCACCAGACCAACCACCGACGAGTGACGCCATGGCGTTGATGGGGCCGAATCGTTCAACAACCTCGGTGAAGAACGTCTCCACGGCTTGCGCATCGCTCATGTCAACTCGTCGGATGATCAGTTGATCCTCGTCGAGATCGAGAGTCTCTTCGAGTGTGGAAGCCTCATCCGGGAGGAGGTAGGACACAGCCACCTTGAACCCTCGGTCGAGGAGCTTCGGAACGAGGCAGAGGCCGACTGAGCCCGTGCCACCAGGGATGATTGCAACATTCGCGTCGGTCATGACGTCACCCTAGTAGGCGTGAGAAGGGCAGACGTGTCGCTCAACTGTTCAACCATTCGGACACCGGACCGTGCCGTGGTACCCTCTTGGTACTACTGCAGCAACGCCGGAGGAATCATGGCTTCCATCACGCTCGAAGACATCGGCAAGATTTACCCCGACGGGACAAGAGCCGTGGGTCAGGTAGACCTTGAAATCAGGGATGGAGAGTTCCTGGTTCTCGTTGGCCCTTCGGGTTGTGGGAAATCCACTGTCCTGCGCATGATCGCGGGCCTTGAGGACATCACCGAGGGGAAGATGAACATCGGCGACAAGCTCGTCAACGATGTTCCTCCAAAGGATCGCGATATCGCGATGGTGTTCCAGAACTACGCCTTGTATCCGCACATGTCGGTGCGTGACAACATGGCATTCGGGCTCAAGCTCAGAAAGATGCCGAAAGACGAGATCGATCGTCGCGTGAACGAAGCTGCAGAGATCCTCGAGATCACCGAGTTCCTCGACCGGAAGCCGAAGGCGTTGTCCGGTGGTCAGAGACAGCGTGTTGCCATGGGACGTGCGATCGTTCGTGAGCCCAAGGCCTTCCTCATGGATGAGCCGCTGTCGAACCTGGACGCAAAACTTCGTGTCCAGATGCGCACGTCGCTCGGCCTGCTGCACCAACGTCTCGAGACGACAACGGTTTATGTCACACATGATCAGGTCGAAGCGATGACGCTCGGTCATCGCGTGGCCGTGCTGCGCCCTGTCTCGGAGAAACGTCCGTTCAATCTCCAGCAGGTAGCCCCGCCAACCGAACTGTTCAACAACCCTGTCAATCTGTTCGTCGCCGGCTTCATAGGCAGCCCTGCCATGAACATGATCTACGGGAGGCTCTCGCGCGAAGGGGAGCAGATGAAGGTGCAGATCGCCGACCACAAGCTGACCGTTGACCAAGCGGCCATCGACGCCCATCCGGGCATAGAGAACCGGCTGGGTGACGAACTCGTTGTCGGCATCCGTCCAAGTGCCTTTGAGGATTCCCGCATCGCTGGCGAGCAGCCGGACCGCACCATGCGTGTCAAGACCGACGTGAACGAGCATCTCGGTTCGGAGTCGTACGTGCACTTCCACATCGACTCGCCGCCGGTGATCACGCCCGATATCGAGGAGCTCCTTGCCGACTCCGGTCAGGACGCTGAATCGCTTGGAGACAGGACGAAGTTCACGGGACGAGTCAGTTCCGATGCCTACGTCGCGGACGGCGATGAAATCAACCTGGTCGTCGACACAGCCAAGCTGCACTTCTTCGACATCGAGTCCGGAGACAAGATCGGTTCCGTGACGGGCGGCTAGAAGCTCTTCGCCTCGATACCAACAGCTTCGAGTTCTCGCAGCAGAAGATCACCTGAGACAGCTTCGTTCATGGTGGAGACGCCCGGTTCGTGAACGCTCTCACGCATCATCAGATCAGCGAGAGCGGTCGCAGGGAACGCCGTTGTTCTGGCGAGAGCGGAGAACCCGCCTTGTTCTGTGTCAACGATTTCAACCGTGGACCGACTGCCGTGCTGTTCGCGCCATACCCGAACGAGTACGACGTCAGGCGCACCCCGAGGCAAGGTTCTATCCATGGTTTCGATAAGCAGATCGCGCGGTGCCACAGCAGCGGTTCCGATCGATCGGACCGTCTCGTCAAACAGGCCCAGCTCCCGCATGGCACGAAACGCCTCACCGTGACCCGGATACCTCAGCGTCTTGTACTCGAGCCGTTCGACCCGACCCTCGTGGCGGTCGGGCATCGTTGACGTTCCTCCGGCTGTGGAGAATGCTTCAAGAGGACCCCACCGTTCCCACTCCACCGATTCGAACCGGCTCAGCGGGTCAACGGTTGTGTAGGACCCGCCCTCGATGATCTCGCAGGGCTCGGCATATTCGTTGATGAGGCCGGCGGGATTGAACGCGATCTGATAGTTGAGGAAGCCGGACGGTTCCTGGGGGAGGGCACCAACTCGGATCTGGATCGACTCGATCGGTCCCGGTTCCGCTGAGGCAATGAGGTCCTCAGCGATGACGTTCGCGAGTCCGGGGGCGAGGCCGCAATCAGGGACGATCATGATCCCAGCATCCTCTGCCTCTTCCTGCAGATGCTTCTGTGCCGCGACAACAGCAGGGTTGCCGCCGAAATCGACGTAGTTGGTCCTGGTAGCGGCGGCTGCGCTCGCCACCGTCATGCCGTAGCGGTAGGGGATTGCGGAAACGACGATGTCATGGCGATCGAGTGTTGTTAGAAGCGCAGCCGTGTCTGCTGCATCCAGTTGCAGCGCGTGCGCTCCGTGTGCCTCGGCGATGTTGGCGGCAGCCTCTGCGTCTGCGTCTGCAACAGTGACCCGGTGACCCCGACGCACGAGATCCCATACTGCAGCGGCTCCAACGATCCCGGATCCGAGTACGAGTGTGTCGGTCATGGCGTGATCCTCCTGAATGCTTCCGCTGGTCCGACTCCGAAGGGCTCGCCGTTGGCGCCGTGCCATGCTGCGAGCCTGTCCACGAACTGCAGTCGTTCCTCAGCTCCTGATGCAGCCCCGCCCATGGTCGTGCTGCTCTGGGACGAGTGGCAGAGCAGCGCAGCGACCTTGCGTTCGAACCACTTCGGCAGCACTGGTTCGAGATGGTCTGGCTCGTCCGCGGACCACAACAGGACCGCCGAGGGACGATGCGCATCAAGCTCCATCTCGCGATACATAAGTGGTTCGCGAGCGGCAACAACAGCGTCGACAGCGGCGAACCCTGTTGCACGGTGATCGGGATGGAGCTGATATCGCTGCCAAGGGTCATGTGTGAGCACGACATCGGGCCTTGAGCGTCTGATCTGCTCAGCGAGCTGCCTCCGGAGATCCATCGTGTACTCGAGTTCACCGTCCACATACCCGAGATGAAGGGTGTGTGTCACGCCGAGTGCCTCTGCCGCGCGGGTCTGCTCCTCAACGCGCCTCTGCGCAAGTGAGTCGGGATCCGCACCGGGCTGCCAGGAACCCTTGGATCCATCGGTGACCACAAGCATGGTGATCGCAGCACCCTCTGCCGCCCACCGCGCCAATGTTGCGCCAGCTCCGAACTCGGCATCGTCGGGGTGAGCACCGATCGTCAGCACTCGATTGGGCACGGCGAGAGGTGCCGACTCTCCGGTCAACTGGTCGTATAGGTCAGACGTCATACCTAAAGGCTAGGCCGTTCTGTCGCACCCGGGAAGACGGAAAGCTGTTGGGGCGTGTCGATATCGATCGAGAGTTCGGGCATGACGATGATTCTCGCGTCGGGAGCGGCAGCGAAGTGACGGTGGAAGGAACCCACGCCGTAGGAGAACGGGAAAGGACCAGTCGAAGCTATGACGTTTGTCCCGCCGTCGTGGCTCGGAATGAGTACTGTTGAGAGCGCTGAGGCAGCAGCCACGCAGGTGAGTGCGTTGCCGGTCACCAGGGGGAGGTCAGCGTGCAGCATGATCCAAGGGCGGCCTCCCATGATCGAGACGGCGTGTGCCGCTGCGCTCGATAGGCCACCGCCGGGATCGTCCACCATCCGTAGGCTCTGCTCGTCTGCCCAGGAGGCGACATCATCCGAAGCTGAGAGAACAGCGATGTCGAGACAGGCGTCATGGGCTGCAGTGACTGCCTGGGTGACGAGCGACCGCGAGAGTTCACTTCTCTCCGACGAGTCAAGCACCGGGTCAAGACGCGACAACCCGCCGAAGTCACGAATCGGAAGGATCACTGTGGGTCTGTGGTCCACGTGCCTACTTCTCAGGGAATTCGGCGAGCTGGATGAGCACGCCGTGTGCTGAGGCCGGATGGACGAACGCTTCTTTCCAGTCCTCTTTCGTGTCATCGAAACCGACGACAGAGAACCCGAGGTCTCGCGCTCGTTGAACCGCTTCGTGGATGTTCGTGACCTTGAACGTCAGGTGGTGGATGCCTTCTCCGTGTTCTTCCAGGTACCGGTTGAGGAAGTTGTCAGGGTCGTCGACGACCGGGCTGATCATCTCGAGCCTGCCCTGTTCGGGAAG
Organism: Actinomycetota bacterium; assembly: GCA_039714175.1. Taxonomy (GTDB): domain Bacteria; phylum Actinomycetota; class Acidimicrobiia; order Spongiisociales; family UBA5794; genus B3-G11. The sequence goes on along the minus strand of JBDLJV010000067.1, from coordinate 3,853 downwards.
ATCGAACTGAATCCACCGGAAGTCCCCGGCATGGCTCAAGCCACCGCCAATGTGCGTGCCACCCAACAGGTCAACAAGCTTCTGGGCGATCTCGATGTCGTGGACAGCGATGGAGACGTGGTCGAAACGCTCCATGAAGGTGCTGAGTTCGGTGTGCTCGGTTGGAAGGTCGTTGGTCATGGCGTGGCGATCCTCCGCTCATACCACTGCAGGAGCATCGACAACGAAACGGTCAAGGTCAGATACATGGCAGCAAGGATCATGAAGCCGGCAAAGAACTGGAATGATCGGCCGGTCCACAGCTTGGACATCTGGGTGATCTCGCGCACTGCGAGGATGGACACGAGGGACGAGTCCTTGAGAAGCGCGATGAGGTCGTTGCCCAATGCGGGCATGACGTTCTTGATAGCCTGGGGCCAGACGACGAGTCGGAACACCTGTCGGTTGTTGAGCCCCATCGCCATTCCGGCCTCACGTTGTCCCTTCTTCACGGACTCGATACCGGCGCGGAACACCTCAGCGATGTAAGCGGCGTAAATCAGGCCGACAGCGATGGTCGCGCGTACAGCCTTGGTCGCGATCGGAGATCGTGGACCCACGCCAACGAGGTCGAAGAACCAGGGCACGATGACGAGACCGAACATGAAGAGCGTTACCAGCACGGGGATGCCACGCATCAGTTCGATGTAATACATGGCAAGGTTTCGTGGGATCGTGCGTTTGGACATCCGCGCCAGCGAAACGACCAAGCCGACGACCATCGCTACGAGGAACCCTCCGATTGTCACGGTGAACGTGAGAGTCAACCCGTCCTTGATGAAGAGGTAGCCATCCTCCCAAGTTTCGTCGGTCAGGATCTTGTAGAGAGGGAACAGGATCGTGAGAAGGATCCCGATCAGCCACCACGGGAATGTGGACCGGTCGAATGACAACTTGGCCCCCGGTGGCGTAGGACTGGTGGCGAGAGATGTGTCGATTGCTGTCACGGTGGTCCTTTGTGCGGAGTACTGGGCAATGTAGACGCGTGCGCGAGGAAGGGTCGGGTCGTATGACCCGACCCTTCTGTTGGTTGTCTGTCGGTGGTTATGCGTCGAAGTCGATGAACCACTTCTTGATGAGATCCTCCAGTGTTCCGTCTGACTTCATGTCAGCGATGATCTTGTTCACCGATTCAATGAGATCGGAATCATGTGGATAGATGAATCCCAATGGGTCCGACTGCAGGTCGCCCTCGAGGAGGGACAGCTGGTCAGCGTTTGCTCCCTGATAGCCCTGACCAGCAACGTCGTCGATGATCACCGCATCGACATCGCCTGACAGGAGTGCCTGAACGGCCACGGGGAACGAGTCGTACGCCTCCATGCGATCGGTCCCGACGAGCTCGTTGCCCAACAGTTCGTTGGTCGTTCCCACCTGGGTGGCAAGGATGTAGTCACCTGCGATGAACTCGTCCGATGTCGTGAAGCGGGATTCGTCACCGCGTACCATGAACTTCTGGATCGTCGTCATGTAGGGATCAGAGAACGCGACAACTTCCTTGCGTTTCTCGTTGATTGAAATGCCATCGGCAGCAGTGTCGTAGACGCCTTGGCCGGTCTCCTCGATGACTGCTGGCCATCCGGCCTCGACGAACACCGCTGTGCAGTCGAGTCGCTCGCAGATCTCGTTCCAGATGTCGTAATCGAAGCCAGCGCCCTCGCCCGTGGCCTCGTCAATGAAGTTGAACGGTGGATACAGGTTCTCAACACCGACTGTGACCTCGCGGCCTTCGAGACTGTCACCGCCGCCACAGGCTGCCGCGACGAGCGCGATAGCGAGAGCGACGATCAGGATCTTGGTGATTCTCTTCATTTCGTCTCCTCGTGTGAACGTCTGTCCAAGACGTAGGCATACGCTACCTGACACGTGCGTCGTGTGGACGGCCGCCTCGATATCCGGGTGCTCGATCCACCGGCCGTGTCCTAAGGTTGAACCATGCCTCGAAAGACCAAAATCATCGTAACGCTCGGTCCCGCGACCGAATCGCCCGACATGATTGCCAAGCTGATGCAGCGTGGCATGAACGTCGCCCGTTTCAACTTCAGCCATGGCACCCACGAGGATCACGCCAGACGGTATGAGATCGTCAGACGCACCTCAGCCGAGCTCGAGCTCCCCGTGGCGATCATGCAGGACATCCAAGGTCCGAAGATTCGAGTGGGGGAGTTCCCGAACGGTCAAGTCGAACTTGAAGAGGGGGACACGGTTCAGCTTCATCCGGGCGAGGCCGTCGGAGATGCACAGAACATCTACATCGCGTACCTCGATTGCGTGGAGATGTCCGTCGGAGGGACCGTCTACCTGGCCGACGGACTCATCGAGCTTGAAGCCGTGGAAGTGGATGACCGTGGGGTAGCCGCGAAGGTTGTCCAAGGAGGCACGCTGAGCGATCACAAGGGCGTGTCGTTCCCTGGCGCAGCAACACGGATCCCCGGAGTCACTGAGAAGGACGAAGCTGACCTGAGGTTCGGGATGGAGCTCGGTGTCGACCTCGTTGCAGCGTCCTTCGTGAACTCGGCCGAGGACATCCGGACAGTACGGCGGATCATCGGGAAGACACCGATCATCGCGAAGATCGAAACTGCGCTCGGCTATCGCAACCTTGCCGAGATCCTTGCGGAAGCGGACGGGGCAATGGTTGCTCGGGGTGACCTCGGTGTCGAACTCTCCATAGAGCTTGTGCCCAGGGCCCAGAACGAGATCATCCACGATGCGAATGCCGCAGGGAAGATCTCGATCACAGCTACCGAAATGCTCGAATCGATGATCACCAGCCCGCGACCAACGCGCGCAGAGGTGTCGGATGTCTACCGGTCAGTGCTCGATGGGACCGACGCTGTCATGCTCTCCGCCGAAACGGCAATCGGGGAGTTCCCGACGCGGGCCGTGAAGGTGATGTCGTCGGTATGCATGGAAGCCGAACGATCGAAGTCGTTCGGTCGTGCGGAGGACATCTCGAACCTCTCCCATGGAGCGGCTTTCGCATCGGCGACCTCCGAAGCGGCGGTTGATACGGCGGACCGACTCGGACTGGGAATCATCGTTGCGTTCACCGAGAGCGGGACAACTGCCCGATTGCTGTCCAAGTATCGCTCGAAGGCTGACGTGTACGCCTTCACTCCGCACGTGGAGACTTACAGGCGCATGGCCATCTACGGCGGTGTTCACCCGATGATGCTCGATCGGGTGGAATCCACCGATGACATGATCGCTGCCGCAGAATCGGAGTTGTATCGGTGCGGCCTCGCCGTCAAGGGTGATGGCGTGGTGATGATCGCCGGTGTTCCTCCGAATCAGCAGTCCTCGACGAACCTGATGAAACTGCACGAGGTCGGCTCAGGGGACGTACTCCACCCTGCATCCGAGGTGTGAGAGATAGTTGTCAGGTGTCAGGTGTCAGGTGTCAGGTGTCAGGCATCAGGCAGGAGGCAGGAGGCGGAGCCAGGGCCGTTTCTCTGTTCGGGCCGGTAGCTGAAGCGTGATCGGTACCATCGCCAGCCAGACACCATGAGGAGGAACGGTGGGTCAGCGCATCGACATCGAAGACAGCAGGGTGGTTGACGATTCGGTGATCGTCACGACAAACCGCACTCTGACCGGCGCTGACGGCGAGGGTTTCGCTTCAAGTGAAGAGGCGAGCGCAGGTGACACCTTTGGTGCAGGACTCGCATCCGACCTCTTCGAATCCGATGAGCGTGTTGACAGGGTCTACGTAGCGTCGAATGTTGTGACGATTCGCAGGAACGACGGATGGGACGATTCCGCCGTGGGTTCCGTGTCCGAAGTCATCAGCGACTTCCTGCTCCACTACTGA
>JBDLJV010000066.1:0-10556 GCA_039714175.1 Actinomycetota bacterium | reverse complement strand
ACCACGATGGCGACCGGCAGCAACGGCAAACCGAGCATGAGGTCAGTGAACCGCATCAACGATTGGTCAACGCCTCCGGGATAGAACCCAGCAAGCGATCCGATAACCGTCCCCAGTGCAGCGACGAGGAATCCAGCGATCACGCCGACGATCAGTGAGGCCCGTCCACCGTAGATGATCCGGGTGAAGACACTTCGGCCGAGATCATCTGTTCCAAGAACGAGCGCTGTCGGTGAGGCCTCGTACGTCACTTCTTCGGATCCTTCGATCTCCGTGAAGAAGACGTTGTCACTTGTTGCCCGCGGAGGGATGTTCCGCAGGATTCTCCCGTTGCCGTCGATGAGTCCCTTGGTCGGGTCATCGATCCATCCGGCACCCTGCATCACGGGAGCGACGGTCACGACGGAGACAAGGAACAGAAGGAAGATCGTCGAGATCATTGCGAGCTTGTGCCGACGAAGTCGCGACGAGAAGAGATCCCACTGGGTTACCGGTTCAACGGAGAGACCCTCGGCCTCGGCGAGATCGACGGCCCCCTGTGATATGTCTTTGCCGGAATCAGTCATAGCGGACCCTTGGATCGAGTACGCCATACAGAATGTCGGCGACGATGTTCATGATGATGAGACCAAGGCCGATCACCATGACGATCGCCATCACCAGTGGATAGTCGATCTCAGTGATCGCCTTGATATAGAGACGGCCGATACCGGGCCAGCCGAAAATCGACTCAGTGATGATCGCTCCACCGATCATGAAGGCAATGTCGAGAGAAACGAGTGTGACCACGGGGATCATCGCGTTCCGAAGTGCATGTTTGACGATCACCTTCCGCCGTGGCAGTCCCTTGGCCTTGGCCGTGCGGAGGTAGTCGCTGTGCAACACCTCGAGCATCGACGCCCGCTGGAAACGTGCGTAGCCAGCGAGTGAGATGAGGGCGATCGACACAGCCGGCAGGATGAGATGCTGCAATGTGTCCACCAGTTTGCCGATCATCGACATGTCCGAATACCCCGGATCGTTCATACCGGTCACGTAGAACAACTTGACGCCTGTCCACCTCTCGAGGTAGAGAGCGAGAAGGATCTGAAGAGCGATACCGATGATGAAAATGGGTGTCGAGAACGCCATGAATGCGCCGATCGTCCCGAGCTGGTCAAAGAACGAGTACTGGCGGACGGCTTGGTAGATACCCAGTGGTACGCCAATGATGAGCGCAAGGAACAGAGCGGTCAGTCCGAGCCTGAACGTAGCTCCCGCTCTCGAGAACACGAGGTCCCAGACGTCGCCGCTACCGGAGAAGGAAGTTCCCCAGTTGAATCGGATCGTCGTATTCGAGATGGCGATGAACAAGGTGATTGCCCAGATTCCGACGAGTGCAAGGCCCTTCCACTGTGCCTTCACGAGCTTCACCAGGAGCACGGTCGCTCCAACGGCGAGCACTGTCACCAGTACCGGCAACACGTTCTGGAGTCCGAACTCCTGGATCGAGGTGTAGTTCTTCAGCCAGGTCATGTACTGCTTCCATGCCGGCTGATCAAGCCCCCACAATTCGGTCAAAGTCTGAATGTAGGGGCCCATTCTCGGATTCAGTTTCAGCCTGTCGAGCGGGCCACCGCCTGTCATCTGCAGGAGCGAGAACACGATCACGCTCAACGCGAGCAGCGTGACCATGCCATAGACAAGCCTGCGGGTGATATATGCGAGCAAGTAGGTGCCTCCGACTTGTGAGCGGTTCAACTATACAGCCCCAACCTGCATCAACGCAGACGATATGGAGAAGAAGTTGAGGGCTGCTGCTGGAGAGTGTCAGCCCTCGCGGTCGGTCCGGTACCACATCTCCATGTTCCAAGTGTGACTGGCAGAGGTCGGGTTGTGCTTGAAGCCGCCCACTTCGTCTGCCCACACGGCCGCTGTGACAAGACGGGCGTACAGCGGGAAGATCACCAGGTTGTCGGCGAGAATCCTCTCAGCCTCATTGATCAGCGCAATGAGCTCCTGGTCGTCAACGGTCGTGTTCATCTCATCGCGAACAACGGCGAAACGATCCGAGGCAACATCCTTGACGGACGATTCATTCGAGCCTGCGTAGATGGCGTTGTCGCCCTCATACTCGGAGGCATCAAGCTCGCTCGTGCCCCAGCGGTAGTAGTTGGAACCGATGGGTGGTGGACCTTCAGGATCGAAGATGTCGTGGATTCCAACGAGACCGGACAAGCCTGGCGAACCGACCCAGGCCCACTCCCCCATGTCCCAAGTGCCGGCATCGAGCCACTCACCAAAGAAGATCGAGGAATCCTGAAGGTCGTTCTCATACGGGATACCGACAGCTTCGAACATGCCGACGAACAGCTCGGCGATCTTGACACGAGCATCGCCGTTGGATGTCGTGGAGAAGACGACCGAGCAGCTACGGCCGGTCTCTTCGACGGCGTTCGCGTACGCCTCCCTGGCTGTCGACACATCGGGGTCATACTGCTCCCAGGCATCCTGGGAGAGCGCCGGGCTGAACGCCGCTACATAGGACTGCATCGGCTCGACCTGACCAGCAAGGACCTCCTCCGTGAGGATGGATCTGTCGATCGTGTGAGCAACAGCCTTGCGCATGTTGTAGTTCTCGTTGCAGCTCGTCTCGTTTCGCTCGAAACGCCTGGGACCGAATTGCCAATTCAGGTGCTCCCACACCGGACCGGAGAGGACCTCGACGCGGGCTCCTTCGGGTTCGAGGGCCTGAAGGAGATTGATCGTCTCCGAGTTGGGTGGAGGCTGGATCACATCGACTTCACGAGCCTTGAACGAATTGATGATCGACTCGGTCTCGGGAATAAACCGGAACAGCACAGAATCAAGATACGGCAGTTCCTGGCCGGTCTCTGGATCGGTCTTCCAGTAGTTGTCGTTCCTCACCACTCGTACGTGCTCTCCCTGTACCCACTCCTCGAAGACGAACGGTCCGGCCGATGGCCACATCTTCTCGTTCCAGTCGTCGAGGAACGTCGCCGGATCGATCGCGTGCGCGGGGAGGATCCATCGGAAGAGAAGTTCGTGGAGCACCGTCGGCGCGGTCATCGTGTACTCGAAAGTCTTCGGGCCAACGACGATCGACTCAGGAACGATGTCCGCGTAGGTCGTCTTGTCGATCGCAAGATCAGGGTTCATGATGATGTCGTAGGTGAACTGGAAGTCGGCGCCCGAAACCGGTGTTTCGTCCTCCCACTGCGCTTCGTCTCGGATCGTGTACCGAACCGTCATCGTGCCGTCATCGTTCACGATCAAACCGCCGTTGCTCACCGTTGGGAGTCCCGTCACGAGCTCAGGAACAAGTTCCAGCGTGTATCCGTCGATCTCCTGCACGCCCGCCCAGTATGACTGACCGATGATCGAGACAATGAAGTTGTCTCCACCAGGTGCGTACGTGTTCAGGGTCGGGGGTTCTTGATCGTCGGCAACGACCACCTCACCACCGTACGAATGCCCGAGCTTCGGCTCCGTTGTTGTGGTTGTCTCCACGTCCCCGAGCGTCGTGCTCGTCGCCGGAACCAGAGTCTGCGTCGTGGTGGTTGCACCCTGCTCGCCTGCCGAGCACGATGCGCCAACCAGAGCCAGGACGACTGCAACCGATCCGACCAGCGTCCACCGTTCAAACGTCGAACCCACAATTCACCCCCGTGAGCAGATCTCCAACGAGCCTACCAGAGACGCCTGGCCGACTTCCGACTGCCGACTCTTGACTCATCCCCATAGAAGAAGGGAGCCCCGGAGGGCTCCCTTCTTCAACTGCTTCACAAGGAATGTGAAGTGTTACTGGACTAACCCTCGAGGTCGGTCCGGTACCACATCTCCATGTTCCATGTGTGGCTTGCCGAGGTCGGGTTGTGCTTGAACCCACCGACTTCGTCCTCCCACACAGCAGCCGTCACAAGACGGGCATACAGCGGGAAGATGACCAGTTCGTCAGCAAGAATCTGCTCGGCCTCATTGATGAGAGCGAGAAGCTCATTGTCATCGACCGTAGCGTTCATCTCGTCGCGGACGACGGCGAAGCGGTCAGATGCATCGTTCTTGACGACGGACTCGTTCGAGTCTGCATAGATGGCGTTGTCGCCCTCGTAGTCAGCAGCGTCGAGCTCACTGGTTCCCCAGCGGTAGTAGTTCGATCCAACAGGCGGTGGGCCCTCAGGGTCGAAGACATCGTGGATGCTCACGAGGCCGGAGAGGCCAGGAGATCCAACCCATGCCCACTCACCAAGGTCCCAGGTGCCGGCATCAAGCCACTCACCGAAGAACACAGACGAGTCCTGCAGGTCGTTCTCGTACGGGATACCAGTCTTCTCGAACATGCCGACGAAGAGCTCTGACATCTTCACACGAGCATCGTTGTTCGATGTCGTGGAGAAGACGACCGAGCACTCGGTGCCGGTTTCTTCGAGCGCGGCGGCGAATGCATCTTGTGCAGCTGCCACGTCCGGTGCGTACTGCGACCAGGCTTCGAGGCTGAGCGTAGGCGAGAATGCCGTCACGTAGGACTGCAGCGGCTCAACCTGACCAGCAAGGATCTCATCCGTGAGGATGGTCTTGTCGATCGTGTGAGCAACAGCCTTACGCATGTTGTAGCTCTCGTTACACGAGTTCTCGTTGCGCTCAAGGCGCTTCTGGCCGAACTGCCAGTTCAGGTGCTCCCACACCGGACCGGAGAGAACCTCGACGCGGGCTCCTTCTGGCTCAAGGGCCTGGAGTGCTTCGATGGTCTCCGAGTTCGGCGGAGGCTGAATGATGTCGATCTCACGAGCCTTGAAGGCATTGATGATCGACTCAGTCTCAGGGATGAACTTGAAGGTGACGCTGTCGAGGTAAGGCAGAGCCTGACCCGTCTCAGCATCGGTCTTCCAGTAGTTGTCGTTACGAACGACCTTGACGAATTCGCCCTGTGCCCACTCTTCGAAGATGAACGGACCGGCCGATGGCCACATCTTGTCGTTCCAGTCGTCGAGGAACGTCGCAGGATCGATCGCGTGGGACGGCAGGATGGTTCCGAACATCAGCTCGTAGAGCACCGTTGGTGCCGTGAGCGTCCACTCGAACGTCTTGTCGCCGACGACGATCGAATCAGGATCGATGTCTTCGTAGTTCGTCTTGGAGATCGGGAGATCAGGGTTCATGATGATGTCATAGGTGAACTGGAAGTCTGCACCCGAAATCGGGGTTCCGTCTTCCCACACCGCATCGTCACGGATCTGATACTTCACGGTCATGGTGCCGTCATCGTTTACCGATACGCCACCGTTGGTGGTCGTCGGAAGCTCCGTCACCAGCTCAGGAATGAGTGTGAGAGTGAATCCGTCGATCTCCTGAACACCCGCGTTGTACGACTGGCCGATGATCGAGACAATGAAGTTGTCTCCACCAGGCGCGAAGCTGTTCAACGTCGGGGGCTCTTGGTCATCAGCAACGATCGCCTCGCCACCGTACGGACGCTCAACCTTGGGCTCCGTAGTGGTGGTGGTAGCAGGTGCTGCTGTTGTAGTTGTTGTGTCTTCCGTTGGAGCCGTCGTCGTGGTATCCGTGTCTCCTGCGTCCGGATCGGACGAGCACGCTGCCGCTACAAGAGCGAAAGCGAGGAGAAGGACCATGAACGCGACCTTGCGGCTACGCCACAATCGATTCAATTTTTGCCTCCTAGTTAGCGCTGGGTCAGCGCATCGCTCCTGACCCTGGGGTCAGGACGCCAAAATCCACGTCAAAGTAAACGTGGTAAGCGTGAACAGAACCGCAAGGATCACCGTGAGGCGATCCAGGTTCTTCTCGACCACGGTCGAGCCACCTACGTTCCCACTACTCATGCCTCCACCGAACATGTCGGACATACCGCCTCCCTTACCCGCGTGAAGCAGGATCAGGAAGATCAGACCAAGAGACACGAGAAGATGGAGAACCGCAACGATTCCATCTAGCAAATTACGAACCCTTTCTCGCACGTGGACCCGCGCACAATACGGGCCCAGCACCCGGAAGTATGGCGAGCACCGAGCGCTAGTGCAACTGCAAAAGAGACATCAGCTTTCAGGTGCCAGGTATCGGGCAGCTCGGCGGAGCCGAGCGACAAGAGATTCGCTACGCGAATCGACCAGAGATTGCCGCTCGGCCATCGACCAGAGCTGACCTCCGGTCAGCGACACAGAATTGCTGGCTGGGAGCTGGGAGCTGGGAGCTGCTCAGCCAGCCTGTTTGGCTACTGCTTCTGCTGCTGCCTTTGCCGCTTCCTCGTCACCCAGGTATCCCGAAGAGACGACCCGCAGATCATGGTCGAGTTCGTAGAGCAGGGGTATCCCTGTTGGGATATTGAGATCGGAGATCTCCTCAGTGGAGATTCCGTCAAGATGCATGACGAGGGCACGGAGGCTGTTTCCGTGGGCGACAACGAGCGTCGTTCTCCCTGCACGCAGATCAGGGACGATGGCGTCGTACCAGTAGGGAAGCATGCGGTCGACAACATCAGCCAGGCATTCGGTCGCCGGGAGCTGCTCGGGTGCCAACGATGCGTATCGACGATCGTGGGAAGGGTGTCGTTCGTCCGACGAGTCAAGTGCGGGAGGTGGGGTTCCGTAGGACCGGCGCCATACGTGAACCTGATCCAGCCCGTACTTGTCAGACGTATCCTTCTTGTTGAGCCCCTGCAAAGCACCGTAGTGACGTTCGTTGAGGCGCCAGTGCCTTCGCACAGGCAACCACGACATATCCATCTCCGACAGCGCGAGGTTGGCCGTGTCTATTGCTCTCACGAGAAGGCTCGTGTGGAGCACATCGGGCTCAAGGCCTTCTGCTGCCATGACGCGCCCTGCATCTCGCGCCTCTGCCTCCCCCTTCTCCGACAGGGCAACATCGGTCCATCCGGTGAAAATGTTGTCGAGGTTCCAGAGACTCTGTCCGTGACGGACCAGTACGAGTTTGGATGTGTCAGTCATGAGGCCAGCGTACAGCTTTCGACGGATCAGGATTCCTGCTCGAAGCTCTTCTGCCTCACTGTCCAGGTGGGTATCCGGAGGCCTGACCACGAATTCCGTCCAGGCCGGAGAACAGCCTCCTCCCTGAGCGGCAACAGCCCCTGGTGCCCTCCGCCGCACGAACGAATCGCTACTGCAAGTGACGCGCATGCCACACGCTGGGGTTCCGGGTCATCAGTCGCCACCATGAGCGCAATCGTCGCTCGACCCGAATCAAGGTCAGCCTGCGCTTCTGCCTTCTCTATCCCATCGGCTTGATGGAGACGCTCGAAGACCATGTCGATGTGCAAACCGAGTTCCTCATCTGACCACCCGATGCGACGGGCGATGTCGAACTCGCACGTCAATTCGTACGTTGTCATACCGGCAGCCTACCGGCTGTCGTAGTACGTAATACCTAGTACGTACTACCGCGAGCGCAGCTCGCTTACACCCAGTAACGGATCACTGAAGCGAATGTGTCGGGATCAAGGGATGCCCCGCCCACAAGACCGCCGTCGATATCGCGCTTGGCCATCAGCCCGGCAACATTGCCCGGGTTCATGGACCCGCCATAGAGGATCCTCGTGGAGTCGGCTGCCTCACCGGCCAACGATCGGATCTCTTCGCGGACGAAAGCGCACATCGCACCGGCATCATCGGCGCTCGCCGTTCGTCCGGTACCAATCGCCCATATCGGTTCGTACGCCACAACCAAGGAGGCAACGACCTCTGGTTGCAGCCCCGCAAGAGCGGCACGCACCTGCGAGCCGACGACCGACTCGGCTTCACCGGCGTCGCGCTCTTCCTCAGTCTCCCCCACGCAGATGATCGGAGTCATGCCCTCATCGATCACAGCCTTCGCCTTCGTGTTCACGACCTCATCCGTCTCCCCGAACAGTTGGCGGCGCTCGGAGTGGCCGACGATGACGAACCGGACACTCAACTTGGAGAGCATTGAAGGAGACACCTCACCGGTGAACGCGCCCTTCTCGTGCCAATCAGCGTTCTGTGCTCCCAGCTGTATACCGAGGTGATCGGTCTCGATGACTGTCTGCGCCGACCGAAGCGCTGTGAACGGTGGGCACACCACGACGTCGACCCGCGAGTAATCGCCGGTGTCCAATCGATAGCTGAGCTTCTGCACCATCTGGATCGCCTCCAGATGATTTGCGTTCATCTTCCAGTTTCCTGCGATCAGGTCCTTGCGCATGTGGCTCCCTTTGGTCGACGTAGTACGCAGCACGTACTACGTGTTACGTACTACTCGCTCGGAGTGCCATTGGCACGAAGAGCCTCTATTCCCGGCAACGGCTTGCCCTCAAGCATCGCCAGGCCCGCTCCTCCCCCACTGGAAACGTGTGATGCGTCATCCTCTCGTCCCAGCAGCCGAATCGCAGCGACAGAGTCGCCGCCACCAATCACCGTGTATCCATCGCTGGATGCAACCGCATCGGCGACGCCCTCTGTGCCGTGGCGGAATGCCTCCCATTCGAACACGCCCATCGGCCCGTTCCAGAAGACGGAATCTGCCTGGCGAACCGCGTCTGAGAACTGGGCGACCGTATCCGGCCCGATATCGAGGCCCATCGTGCCCTGCCGAATCTCGGACACGGGGACAATCTCATGGTTGGCGTCCTGCGCGAAGGAATCGGCGATGACGATGTCGCTCGGCAGGAGGATCTTGTCACCATATTGAGAGCCGAGAAGTCGGGCGACGGTATCGAGCATCGAGTCCTCAACGAGCGAATCCCCGACCGCGTAGCCGGCCGCCTTCAAGAGCGTGAAACACATGCCGCCACCGATCGCCATCAGGTCGACTTTGGGCAGCAGGTTCTCGATGACCCCGAGCTTGTCGGAGATCTTCGCTCCTCCCATGACAACGACGTACGGTCGGCCGGGCGTGCCGAGGAGTCTGCCGAATGCGTCGATTTCGGCTTCCAGCAGGCGACCGGGAGCCGAAGGCAGGCGTTCAGCAACACCTACGTTGGAGGCGTGCGCTCGGTGTGCCGTGCCGAACGCGTCATTGACGAAAGCATCGGCAAGCTCTGCGAGGCCATCGGCCATCGAGGGATCGTTCCTTGTCTCACCGCTCTCGAATCTGGTGTTCTCAAGAACGACGACGGACCCTTCCGGAGCGTCGGCGACGACCGCCTCCACTTCGGGCCCGAACACACCTGGCGCAAGCACGGTTTCGAAGCCTCCGAGAGCAGCGAGGGCATCGGCGATCGGGCGCATCGACAATGAGGGATCGTGACCCTTCGGTCGTCCGAGATGGCTTGCGACGATGACTCTGGCCGCACGTTCGCGGAGCTCCAGGATCGTGGGAAGACTCGCCGCGATGCGAAATGAATCGGTGATGACCCCGTTGTTCAACGGCACATTGAGATCGGAGCGCACCAATACGGTGCGCTCCGAAAGCTCAAGCGTGTCCATGGAACTAACCAAGCCTGTGGACCAGATCAACGAGACGGCTCGAGTAGCCCCACTCGTTGTCGTACCAGCCGAACACCTTGACCATCGAACCAGCCACGATCGTGGAAGCTCCGTCGACGATGACCGAATGGGAGTCGCCAACGATGTCCGACGAGACGAGTGGTTCATCCGTGTACTTCATGATGCCGGCAAGCGGTCCGTCAGCCGCAGCCTTGAGCGCTGCATTGACCTCTTCGACGGTTGTCTCCCCGTCCACGTTGACGACGAGGTCCGTGATGGATCCATCAGCGACAGGGACGCGAAGCGCTGTACCGACGAGCTTCCCGTTCAGGCTCGGCAACACCTTTCCGACGGCCGAGGCAGCACCCGTCGACGCTGGGATGATGTTCTGCGCTGCGGCACGAGCCCTTCGCAGATCCTTGTGAAGCGTGTCGACCGTCGACTGATCACCCGTATATGCGTGCACCGTGGTGAACGCACCTTCCTGGATGCTGAAGGCGTCGTCGAGGACCTTGGCCATCGGGGCGAGACAGTTCGTTGTGCACGAAGCGTTTGAGATGATCCTGTGGTTCTCCACATCGAGATCCTCATCGTTGACTCCGAGGACGATTGAGACATCGGGATCGCCCATCGGTGCGCTCACGACCACGTACTTGGCGCCGGCTTCCAAGTGCTTGGACGCAGCCTCGTGGGTGCGGAAAACACCAGTGGATTCGATAACGACGTCCACACCGAGCTCGCCCCATGGGAGTTGAGCGGGATCCCGCTCAGCGAAGACCTTGAACGTGTCTCCGTCGACGACCATGTCTCCGTCAACAACTTCCACGGTTCCGGGATACCTGCCGTGGACCGTGTCGTAGCGCAGGAGATGCGCGTTCGCGTGCACATCCCCGAGATCGTTTATTGCAACGATGTCGATGCCCCCGAACGCGGAGACGACTTCGCCCCACGCCGACGAGATCGAATCCTTGTCGGTCACGTCGATTCCGACGATTGCCTTACGCAACTCGTCGGCGACATTGGTTCCCTTGGCTGCTCTCAGGAAGTTCCGGCCGATTCGCCCGAATCCGTTGATCGCTACTCGCATGGTTCTCTCCTGGTTCTATGGCGTGATGGTTCTGAGCGCCTCACCGAGTTTCC
>JBDLJV010000065.1:0-10590 GCA_039714175.1 Actinomycetota bacterium | reverse complement strand
TGGTGGTGGTTGCTGCTGCGGTGATCGGCGGAGCAGTGGCTGGCGTGCCACCCGCGTCCGTGCAGGCCCCCAGTCCCACGATGGAGGCCATCGCAACAATGGCCAGACGACTTCCCATGTGCTCCCACCCTACGCGAGCCACACCATCGCTGGAAGGTACACGTAACCCAAGTTTTCCCATTCTGTGGGCCAGAGACTTCGCTGAGAGGGTCTGTAACCCTGGGTTCAAGCCGTGCGGCGTTCTGTGGGCTGGAGACTTCGCTGAGAGGGTCTGTAACCCTGGGTTCGCGGCGTGGGGGGAGGGGTTAGGGGGTGAGGGCGGAGGTGACGGCTTGGGGGAAGACCGTCGAGACGTTGCCGTCGATGCGGAGGGTCAGGTAGATCGAACCGTCGTGATCGGTCTGGCCTTGATTGACGATCGCGTAGGGAACACCGCGCCGGGCAGCGACAAGTGGGATCTCTGCCGCGGGATACACGCTCAGTGTCGAACCGAGAGCGATCACGAGATCAGCTTCCTCCGCCGCGAGCTGGGCCCGGTACATCGTCATCGGGTCGAGCTGTTGACCGAAGCTGATCGTTGCCGGCTTCAGCAGGCCGCCGCAATGGCAGATCGGGGCCTCGCGCGACTCGGCGAACGCATCGAGATGTGGTTGGGTAGGTGTCCGCTCGCCACAGTCGAGGCAGTAGACCTCCATCGCCGTGCCATGGACCTCAACCAGCCTGTCTCCACTCGTGCCTGCCCTGGCGTGCAGCCCATCAACGTTCTGTGTCACGAGCGCGTGGAGCTTCCCTGCCGACTCCAACTCGACACACGCCCGATGCGCCGCACCCGGATGGGCCTGGTTGAACGCGTCGGCAGCTCGCAGCTTCTGATCCCAGTACTCGACACGCTGATCCGGATCACTCACGAAGTCCTGATACATGACAGGCTGCTCGGTCTTCCACACCCCCTTGGGGCCGCGATAGTCGGGGATACCGCTGTCGGTCGACACGCCTGCGCCGGTCACGATCATGATCGCGTCGGCAGCAGCGATGAGTCCTACAAGGTCAGCAATCTGCTCGTCCACAACGCCATTGTGGCACTTCACCGGATGAATCCGGATCTGCCGGATCGCCTACTCCTTGAGGGCCCCGGTCATCATGCCGCGGATGAAGTATCGGCCCAGGAAGATGTAGATCAGCAAGGTGGGGAGGGCGGCGATGAACGAACCAGCCATCTGGACGTTCCAGGCAATGATCTGGCTCCCCGCCATATTGTTGAGAGCGACCGTCACAGGCCAGTTCTCCGTTGAGGTCAGCAGCACCGCGAACAGGAAGTCGTTCCACGCCGACGTGAACTGCCAGATGTAGACAACAACGAACGCCGGAATGGAGAGTGGCAGGAGTATCCGCCAATAGACATCAGCGATCCCGGCGCCGTCGACCTTGGATGCCTCGATCATCGATTCGGGAATCGTGGCGTAGTAGTTGCGGAAGATGAGCGTCGTGATCGGTATGCCGTAAATGACGTGCACGATCACCAGGGCCCAGGTGCTCCCAGCGAGCCCGAGCGACGACATGACATCGACCAGCGGGATGAGAACTGCTTGGTACGGGATGAACATCCCGAACAGGAGAATCGGGAACACGATGTTGGCGCCACGGAACTTCCACTTCGACAGGACGTATCCGTTGATCGAACCGAGGAAGGACGAGATCGTGGCGGCGGGTATGACGATCTTGAAGGAGTTGACCATGTTGGGCTGGAGGATCTCCCATGCGGCCCTGAAGTTGTCCAGCGACATTGCTGTGGGCAGCTTCCACATCGTTGCGAGGCTGACCTCCTCGAAACTCTTGAAACCCGTGTTCAACATGACGAACATCGGGAGGAGGTAGAACAACGCCATCATGGTCAGCGGTATGTACACCCACTGCCGACCCCGATGGACGCCCGTCTGCGTACTCATCCTTCAGCCTCCTGCCGGAGGGAGTACCACAGGTACGGGATCACAAGCACGGCTACCGAGATCAGCAGCACCATGCCGATCGCAGCACCACGGCCGAAGAAGAAGCCGTCGAAGGTCGTGGTCCACATGTAGATGGCCGGCACATCGAGTGCGACCTGCTTGCCGACCATTGCGATGATCAGATCGAACACCTTCAGCGAGGTATGGCCGAGAATGATCACCACTGACAACGTGACAGGCCACAGGAGCGGCATGATCACGCTGCGGTAAACCTGGAACTCGGAGGCACCGTCCACACGTGCAGCCTCCCTGAGGGTCTCGGGGACGGCACGCAAACCAGCGAGGTACAGGGCCATCGTGTACCCGGACATCTGCCAGACGGCAGCTATCGCCACCGCGGCAATACCCCAAGTGGGCGTGGCGTACCACCGGTTGATGAGAAAGTCGAGACCGAGGTTGTCGAACAGAAGGTTGAGACCGCTGAGGCGTTCACCCTGCGCCGGGTTCATGAGCCAGCGCCACACGACACCGGTCACGATGAACGAGATGGCCATGGGGAAGAGGAAGAGGCTGCGGTAGAACCCCTCGACCCGGATTCCCTTGTCGAGCAACAAGGCAAGGCCAAGCCCGATGAGGAGACAACCGAGGATGAAGACGACCGTGAAGATCGCCGTGTTGGTCACATCTATGTGGAACCTGCGGTCAGAGGCAAGGTTGACGAAGTTCTGGGCTCCAACGTACGTGTAGTCAGGGGTCAATCCCTTCCACGCGCTCACCGACACACGGGCTGTCCAGAAGATGAACCCGTAGACGAACACCATCACTGCCAGCAGGGATGGGAGTACCCAGAGGACACCCCACCAGTTGGCGATGTCGAAGCGCTTCTGCTTCGGTCCCGGCGGAACGTCCTCCGCCAGGCGGTCGTCATCGATCGCAGCCGTCACGTTCGCCTCGCCCTTTCTCCAGAATGTGAGTGCCCGCCCGTCCGTCGGACGGGCGGGCACATCACCAGTTTCAGTCGATTCTGACGTTACTGGCCCGATGCCTCATGTGCGGCAACGAGGGCAGCCTGGAAGGCTTCCACATCACCATCGAGGAGGAACAGACCAATCGCCGTGTCGATCTCGGACTTCCACGAGTCGTTTGCCACGACACCGTGGGTGAGACTTCCAACGACCGTGTTGGATGCCCAGTCGTCCATTGCGGACAGGAGGTACTCGCCGTAGAGCGAGCGATCGCCATCGCTGCGGGCAGGGATCGAGCCCTTGACCGGGTTGAAGGCGTCCTGACCGGCGAGCGAACCTGCAACGGTCAGCCATGCAATGGCTGCGTCACGGTTCGGAGCGCTCTTGGCCAGCACGAAGCTGTCCGAGAGGAACTGGAAGTTCCCGCCCGTTCCCGGTGTGGCGGCCCAGACATAGTCCGTCTGTGGTGCCTTGCCGAGCTCGCGGAAGAAGCCTTCCTGCCAATCGCCCATGATGTTGAAGGCCGAGTCACCATCGAGCACGAGCTGCCCGGCATCCTGCCAGGAGAGAGCTGGTGCATCTTCGTTCGTGTAGGTCAGGATCTTGTCGAAGTCGGCAAGTGCCTGTGTCACCTCAGCGGAGTCCCAAGCAACGGTGCCGTCCCAAAGGCCGGTCCATGCGTCTGGTCCCATCGAAGCAAGCATGATGGTCTCGAAGAGGTGCATCGTCGTCCACTGCTCACCCATGGCGAGCGGGGCTTCCATGCCTCCGGCCTTCAGCGTGTCGAGAGCCGCGAAGAAGTCGTCAAGCGTCTCTGGAATCTCGATGCCAGCATCAGCAAGAACGGTGGGGTTGGCCCACAGAACGTTCGAGCGATGGATGTTCACCGGGACCGAGTAGATGTCGCCATCCTTCGAGATCAGCGGAATCAACGTCTCGGGCATGACATCGAGCCAGCCCTGCTCGTCGTACAGGAAGTTGAGAGCCTCGAGCTGGTCAGCAGCAACGTACGTACCGATGAGCTCTTGTCCAGCATGACCCTGCCAACTGTCCGGCGGATCGTTCGCCTGCAACCTGGATGCAAGTACGGCGCGTGCGTTCGTGCCTGCGCCACCTGCGACGGCTGAGTTCACGAACTCAAGATCCGGATACATCTCGTCGAAAACGACGATCATGGCATCGAGTCCGGCAGCTTCGCCGCCGCCGGTCCACCAGGAGAAGACTTCGACCGATCCGGTCGCTTCCCCAGGCGTCTCGCCTTCAGTGGTTGTCGTGTCATCGGACCCTGACCCACATGCCGCTGCGACCAACGCAAGCGCCATGATCAGGCCGAGAATCCTCAGTGTTGTTCTCTTCATGAGGGTTGTTCCTCCATGTGTTCTCTGGGCGAGATCCGCCCATCGGCTACATCTTATGATTATCGTTGTTTACTTGCCAATCTGCAAGGTCTAGACTCGGTAACGAAAGAATACGCAAGAAAACACAACACACGTATGGCTGCATCCGACACCAGTTCGATCCCCGGCAAGGTCCGAAGGCACCGGGCCCTCTCCCACATCGAGGAACACGGGTTCGCTCGCGTCACCGACCTCGCGAAGCTGTTCGACGTGTCCGAAGTCACGGTGCGGGCCGACCTCGATCAACTCGCGGAAGCATCGCTCATCGAGCGCGTCCACGGCGGTGCCATGGTGCTCACCCGCTCATCACGCTCGGAATCGGCGATGAGCGAGGATGAGCCTTCATTCGAGGAGTCAGTCGACAGGTCGGCAGACGACAAGCGCGCAATCGGTGTTGCCGCGGCCGCACTTGTTTCCAGCGGCGACTCGCTGATCATCGACGTCGGTACCACCGCCGCTGCCGTTGCTCGCG
The DNA here is from genome assembly GCA_039714175.1 of Actinomycetota bacterium. GTDB lineage: Bacteria > Actinomycetota > Acidimicrobiia > Spongiisociales > UBA5794 > B3-G11. The sequence continues at coordinate 5,810 of JBDLJV010000065.1, read as the reverse complement.
CCTTGGCCGAACGCTCGGACCTCGACGACATCGTCGTCTTCACCAACGGCATCACAACCGCGTTGGCGCTCGAGCCCGCAATTCCCCGTTTCACGGTGATCCTTACCGGTGGCAAACTTCGACCGCGACAGCACTCGCTGGTCAATCCGATGGGGAGCGGCGTACTCGAGCAGATCAACGTCGCCAAAGCGTTCATCGGGTGCAACGGAGTGGATCCCTTCGACGGCATCACGAACGTGAACCTCCCCGAGGCCCAGATCAAGAGTCGGATGATCCAAGCAGCCCAAGAGGTCATAGTGGTCGCGGACGGCTCCAAGCTGGGCAACGTCAGCGTTGCCCGCATCGCTCGCATGGATGACATCGACCAGATCATCACAACGGCCTCAGCCCCGACCGAGACGCTCGACCAGATCAGGGATGCGGGTGTGGTTGTCACGGTGGCCCGATGATCCCCACACATCGCCGCTACAACGCTCTGACCGACGAATGGATACTCGTCTCCGCCGGCCGGACCAAGCGTCCGTGGCAGGGACTCACCGAAGACGCCGACGAAGACGAGGTCGTCTCCTACGATCCGAACTGCTACCTCTGCCCGTCCAACACCCGGATCACAGGAGATGTGAATCCGCCGTACGAGTCCACGTTCTCATTCACCAACGACTTCGCTGCTCTGCAGCCCGATATCGAACCGATCTCACACGCGGACGGACTACTGCGATCGGAGAGCCAGTCGGGCACATGCAGAGTGCTGTGCTACTCACCCCGCCACGACCTGCGCATGTCACTCATGACACCATCGGAGATCGAGACCGTGATCGACCTCTGGCGTGAGCAAACCGCTGATCTCGGGGAGCGGTACCGGTGGGTGCAGGTGTTCGAGAACAGCGGTGAGGCCATGGGGGCGTCGAACCCTCACCCTCATGGACAGGTCTGGGCCGGAAGCGCCATACCCACCACTCCCGCCAGAGAGGATTCTGCCCAGCTTCGCCACAGGGACGAACACGGTTCGCTGCTACTCCTCGACTACCTGGCCCAGGAATCGGACGGCGATCGGATCGTGATAGACGGAGAGCATTGGACCGCCCTGGTCCCGTACTGGGCCACATGGCCATTCGAGACGATCGTGATCCCGAAGGACCCCATCCAACGGATGACCGAGGTCGATGGAGCATCACGCTCATCGCTGGCTGATGTGCTGAACCGGCTCCTGACGCGTTACGACAACCTGTTCGCCCATCCGTTCCCCTACTCGATGGGATGGCACGGAGCACCATTCACGGGGGGCGACACATCCCACTGGCAGCTTCACGCACACTTCTTCCCTCCCCTGCTGCGTTCTGCAACCGTGAGGAAGTTCATGGTCGGTTATGAACTCCTTGCGGAGGCTCAGCGCGACCTCACACCCGAAGAGGCCGCTGGACGCCTCCGCGAGCTGCCATCCGATCACTACACAGTCGTGAAGTCGCTGTGAACGCACGCGACGCCGCAATCGAGGACTTCAGCGCCAGATACGGCGGAGATCCCGAAACAGTGCTGAGAGCCCCCGGACGCGTAAACCTCATCGGCGAGCACACGGACTACAACGACGGCTTCGTGCTGCCCATGGCCATCGATCAAGCCATCTGGGTAGCACTGCGCAAGCGGGACGATCGTCTTGTGCGGCTGTCCTCTGTGGGCAACGGTCAAGTCGACTTCGACCTGGACGCCCTCGTCCCTGACACCGACGATTGGGCCGAGTACGTGAAGGGTGTTGCCTGGGCCATGGGTGGGAGCGATCTTGTGGGATGGGAGGGATCCATCGCATCGGACATCCCGATTGGAGCGGGCCTCTCGTCGTCAGCTGCGATCGAGATCGCCGCCACGCTCGCGTTCGCAACGGTATCGGATCAGCACTGGGATCCTGTCACGGCGGCTCGCACATCCCAGCGTGCGGAGAACGAGTGGATGGGAATGCCCTGCGGCATCATGGATCAGCTCATCATCGCTGCGGCGGCCGAAGGGCGTGCATCGCTGATCGATTGCCGAACGCTCGACATGACACCTGTCCGTCTCCCGGATGACGTCGCCGTCGTCATCCTCGACACGGCTACTCGCCGCCAACTCGTCGAGTCCGAGTACGAGGACCGAAGGAAGTCCTGCGAACTCGCCGCTGGAACGGCTGGTGTCCCGGCGCTTCGGGACCTCTCCATCGATGACGTCGCTCAGCTTTCCTCGATCGTTGACGAAACCACATTCCGACGAACGCGCCACGTCGTCTCGGAGAACGCGAGAACCATCGAAGCTGCCGCGGCCCTGGATCGTGGCGACACCGCTCGATTCGGAACCTTGATGGCCGAGAGCCACCGAAGTCTGCGTGACGACTTCGAGGTTTCCTCCGAGGCACTCGACCTCATCGTCGATATCGCCTCGGGCCTCGAAGGCTGCCTGGGAGCACGGATGACCGGCGCCGGATTCGGCGGTTGCGCCGTGGCCCTCGTCGCGGAATCCACCGTTCCAGCGTTCGTCGATGAGGTGATCGCGAGCTACGAGGACACGACCGGGTTGACTCCGAGCGCCTATGTCTCCATGCCGGTCGCTGGCGCAGGCATCAGCCGGCAGTAGAGCCCTCAAGGCTCCCTGTGGCACGATGATCAGTCGCCTCCAGGAGCGAATGGGCCCGCTCGGCCACTGTTGCGTACGGCGAATACCCGAGGGCAACCGGCGTTGCAGAATCGCCCGTTCGCAAGAGCAACGTGGGGAACCCGCTCACACCCAGCGCTCTCGCCTCAGCGAAATCAGCGTATGTGTCTCTCTGCGTCCCCGCCGATCCGAGAGTCTCTACGAATTCATCGGCATCCACGGGAAGGCCGGAAACGAGCTCCCGATACACACTCGGATCGGTGACATCCACACCCTCGGCGTAGAAAGCCCGTTGCACCCGTTCGAAGAAGCGCAATGTCTCGCCGGGAGCAACGTTTCGCATCGTCACGATCGCGGCGTCCGGAACCATCGTGTCGTAGATCCAGTTCTCGCGGTCGAGCGCCGCGGAATCGAACGGCTGACCGGTGCGATCAGCGATCTGTGTCCAGTGTCGGGCGAGGTACGAGCGGAGCCGTTCATCGAGTAGCTGCGCCCTGTCCCCTGGTCTCAGCCCGCCGACGACGACACGGATGGGGAGATCAAATGATGCCTCGAGCTCGGAGACCACAGGCGCGAATCCCCAACACCACGAGCACATCGGATCACCGACATAGATGAACTCTCTGTCCGCCGGGTCGACCATGCCTGGTCAACCGACAGATGCCGCCTGGTATTCCGTGTACCCGTCCGCCTCAAGCTCCTCGGCGATCTCCGCGCCACCGGACTTCACGATGCGTCCGTTGACCATGACATGAATGCGATCAGCAGTCATGTAGCGCAGGATGCGGCTGTAGTGCGTGATCACCACGACGGCGAGATCGGGGCTCCGGAGTGACTCAACCATGTCGGCAACTTCGCGCACCGCGTCGATGTCAAGACCGGAGTCAATCTCATCGAGGATCGCCACCTTCGGGTTGGCCACACCCAGGAGGTACATCTCGGAGCGTTTCTTCTCGCCACCGGAGAGTCCGACGTTCACTGAACGATCTCGGAACCGGTCCATACCGAGACGCTCCGATGCTGCGAGTGTGCGATCCCCGAATCCTCCATCATCGGGACTCGACGCTGCCATCTCAGCCGTGAGATCGTCAAGCGTCACGCCCGGGATCTCGGTCGGGTACTGGAACGCCTCGAACAGGCCGGCGCGGGACCGCTCGTCAACGGACATACCCATGATCTCGACACCGTCGATAATCGCCGATCCGGAGGCTTCATACTCGTCCTTGCCCATGAGCACATGGCTGAGCGTTGACTTTCCCGATCCGTTCGGACCCATGATGGCGTGGACTTCACCGAAGGGCACGACAAGGTCGAGTCCCTTGAGGATCTCGAGGTCGCCGATGGTCGCCTGCAGGTTCTTGACCTCGAGTGCGTTATTCATGAGCTGCTCTTTCATCGGCACTCTCCTCGTCCGGAATCTCTATGAACACATTGCCGTCCCGAACCTCCGTGGCGTACACGGTGACGGGCTTGGTGGCGGGAAGCGTCAACGCTTCACCGGTCGTGAAATCGAAGGCCGCTCCATGCTTGGGGCATTCGACCTCGTTCTCGAAGACATCGCCGTCACCCAGTGAGGCTTCAGCGTGGCTGCATCGATCGGCAATGGCATGCGCCTCATCGCCGAGACGAAACACGGCAATCGTGCCCGAGCTGTGCGCAACCTTGTAACCAGCGTCCGTTGGCAGGTCCAACAGCGCTCCGACGGAGATCTCGCTCATACACGACCCTCTTCCTGGGCAGTCACGTACTTGCCGTTGATGCGCTCGCGTGCCCATGCAGCGATTCCCTCATCAGGAATCTGTTCCACGACCTCCTCGAAGAAGCCGCGCACCTGGAGACGGTCTGCCCGTTCCGGGGTCAAACCACGGCTCATGAGGTAGTACCGCTGATCCTCATCGAGGGGGCCGACGGTGGAACCGTGACCGCACATCACGTCGTTTGCGAGGATCTCGAGGTTCGGGACCGACTGGGCTGAGGCACCCGAGGAGAGGATGAGGTTCCGGTTGGTCTGGAACGCCTCGGTCTTCTGACCGGTCTCCTCGATACGGATCATCCCGGTGAACACCGAGAGCGCATCATCCTCAACAGCGCCCTTCAGGAACATATCCGAACGCGTATGCATGCCGATGTGGTTCATGAAGTAGCGGTAGTCGAGCGTCTGGTCGTCCTCGCCGAAGTAGGCGCCGTAGACCTTCGCGTTCGATCCATTGCCAACGAAATCGACATCGAGATGAAGTCGACCGAGTTTGGCGCCAAGACCGATCTCGCTCAAGAGGAGGTGCGCGTCTCGTTGGAGTTTGACCACACACCGCCCGAGGGATCGCGTTGCGTAGTTCCAATCCTGGATGATCGTGAGATTGAGCCTGGCGTTGTCAGCGACATCGGCAGTGATCGTCGGCACGACAGTCGCCGGTGCATCTGTCGTCGAGCGGAGACGGATGATCACGGAGGCATCCGAACCCGCGGGCACACCGATGTGTACACCGGGGAACGTGGTCGCTTCCGACGTGTTCTGTACGTCGACCAGCAACGCTGACTTCAGCTGATCTCCGGTGAGGAGAGCGGCACCGGGAGCATAGGCAGCGAATGCAGTCGCAAAGAGGTGGTCGTCCTCGACGAAGGCGATCTCGTCCGCCGACGCCGCGATTGTGGGCACGCCAACCGTCGTGACGAATCCATCGACGATCGAGATGACTTCTCCGTGCCAGCCATCCAGCACGACATCGCTGGCTCCCTCCGCTCCGGGTGACGCCGGCGCGCTGGGAAGAGCAGGATCGAAATCGAGATCCAGGTATCGCCAGTTCTCGTCACGCTGCGATGGCATCGAGAGATCGTCGAGGCGAGTAGCTGCCTCTGAGCGTCTCGAGGCCATCCAGGGTGCGTCGTTGGAACCAAGGGTTGGGGTGTCGGTCACGGGTCGATCCTTCGTGGGGTCACCGGGAGGATACCGTCCACCGTGGGGCAAATCGTCAGTTACCACCACGACCGTATGTGAAACTATGAGAGCGGTATACAACCTGCCGGACTACCGTTTCAATCGACGAACAATCGAGCGAGCCCCGCCAGGACGGAGCGCTCCTCTTGGAGGTCAAAACCCTATGAAAAGACTCATTCTTCGCGCCGTCGCCGCTTCAACCCTGATCGTGGCAACTGCCGTACCAGCGATACTTGCGCAGAACACTGCCATGGCT
>JBDLJV010000064.1:0-10810 GCA_039714175.1 Actinomycetota bacterium | reverse complement strand
CGAGGGCGCTACTGGTCGGCGAGCGCGCGAGCAACGACTTCCCCTGAACCCCGAACGGACTTAAGGTACCACACGGCCCTGATCCGGTCCCGATCGGCGAGCGTCAGGTCACCGTTACCACCGTATCTGAGCGTCCGTTGTCGATGCACCTCGGCAAGCACGATCGACGCGGCAACCGAAACGTTCAGACTCTCGACGAACCCCTCCATCGGTATCCGGATCGTGTCGAACGATCGGTCTCGAACCGGTTGCGAAATGCCTTCCCTCTCGTTGCCGAACACAACAGCGATCCTGCCCGTGAGATCGACATCGCTGATGAACCTGGCTTCGGGGCCTGCGTCTGCTACAAGAACTCGATACCCCTGTTCATCGAGATAGTCGAGGCACCCATCCGGATCCTCCCACGCGTACCTGTCGATCCACTTGTCCGCGCCGCGGGTGGTCCGACGGGACCGCTTGAACGCCTCCGACGTATCGATGGCGTGAACGTTCTGAACGCCGAACGCCTCGGCAGACCGCATGATCGCTGACACGTTGCCGAGATCGACCATGCCGTCCACGACAACGGCGACATTCCGGGTCCTTCCACCAAGCACACGTTCCATCTCGTACCGGCGCCGCTCGGAGATGTGACCCTCCAACACCTTGACGACGTACTCGGGATCCACAGTGGCGTCGCCATAGGAGAACCACGTCGGATCATCCGAGCGCCGCCCGGCGATGAGGGCTCGCATCTCTTCAGGGGTGGCTGCAAATGGGCTGGGCATGGAACAGGCGTCAGGTGTCAGGTGTCAGGTGTCAGGATACGGTAGACCCCCGGTGCCCATGCTGGTATTCCTGACCCGAGAACTACGTAATTGGCGCTCCCCCCGGGGGTATACTCCGACGAAGCGAAATGATGCAAGGCACGAGGCGATCGACTTGAGACGCACCCTGGAACGTGCGTTGGATGCTGATCAAGGGACCAGCATTGAGTTACGTTCGATTCGTCGGTTCGGCTTCGTGATGATCATGCGCAAGACCATGTAGCCCTGGACGCGCGCGGTTTCAGCCGCCGCACCTACAAGGAGAAGGCAAGTGAAACGAGTACTCATCCTGGGAGCAGGCACCGCCGGCACGATGGCGGCGAACAAGCTGCGACCCCGGCTCGACGATACGTGGGATATCACGATCGTCGACCCGGACGACACGCACTACTACCAGCCGGGCTTCCTGTTCATTCCTTTCGGGATCTACACGCCCGACGATGTGGTCAAGCCGAAGCTCGACTTCATTCCGGCTGGCGTCAACGTCGTGAAGGGCGAGATCGACCTCATCGAGGGCGAGAGCAACAGCGTCAAACTCGTCGACGGCACGACGATCGAGTACGACTACCTGATCATCGCAACAGGCGCTCAGATACGTCCTGACGAGACCCCTGGCCTCGAGAGCGACGAATACGGCAAGACCGTCCACGACTTCTACACCCTGGAAGGTGCGAAGAACCTCGCCGAGGCGCTTCGTTTCTGGGAGGGCGGCCGATTGATCGTCAACATCATCGAGATGCCGATCAAGTGTCCGGTTGCCCCCCTCGAGTTCAGCTTCCTCGCAGATTCCCACTTCCAGGAGCGTGGCATGAGGGACGACGTCGAGATCATCTACGTCACCCCACTCGACGCTGCGTTCACGAAGCCCGTCGCGGCCAAGCACCTGGGCGACACCCTTGAGAACAAGAACATCGCTCTCGAGACGGACTTCTACCTCGAGCGCGTCGACACGGATGAGAAGAAGCTCATCTCCTATGACGAACGCGAGATCGAATACGACATGCTCGTATCGATCCCACTCAACATGGGAGCTGAATTCATTCAGCGTTCAGGCCTCGGGAACGAGTCGAACTTCGTACCGGTCGACAGCAAGAATTTCCTCTCGAAGGACTTCGACAACATCTTCGCCCTGGGCGATGCTGCGGACCTGCCGACATCGAAGGCCGGATCTGTCGCCCACTTCGCCATGGAGGTCTTCACCGAGAACTTCCTGCGGTACGTCGAAGGGCTCCCGATGCTCGAGGAGTTCGACGGGCACGCAAACTGCTTCATCGAGTCCGGCCACGGCAAGGGCCTCCTCATCGACTTCAACTACGACACCGAGCCGCTGCCGGGCAAGTACCCGCTGCCGGGAATCGGCCCATTCACCCTGTTGAAGGAAACTGAGATGAACCACTGGGGCAAGATGATGTTCAAGTGGGTCTACTGGAACATGCTCATCAAGGGCAAAGAGATGCCACTTCCGCACGAGATGCTGATGGCTGGCAAGATCAACGACGGTGCGTCATGACGATCTCCTCGACTGACCGGATCACGGATCTCGAGCACAAGCTCGACCGGATGTCCGACCAGCTCGACGTCATCGCCGCCGAGCTGCGTGAGCAGAGGCTCAGACGCCAGCAGTGGCAGGAGCTCATCTCGGACCTCGGACCGATTTCGAGTGAGGCCATGGCACTCGCCAGCCGCGAGCTCGAATCCGTTCAGGAGTTCGTCGAGCCGTCTGACATGTTGCGTCTGATGCGCAGGATTCTCCGCAATACGAACAACATCGAAGAAGGCATGGCCAAGTACGAGAGCGCGATCGAGTTCATCGATGATCTCGCTCCACTGACGAGCCAGGCATTCACGAAGGCCCTTGAGGCGCTCGACAACTACGAGTCACGTGGATACTTCGAGTTCGCCGGAGCCGGCCTCGGTGTTGTCGATCGCATCGTCACGACCTACACCAAGGAAGACGCAGAGGCGCTCGGTGAGAACGTTGTGCAGATCATCGACATCGTCAAGGATCTCACGCAGCCCGAGATGCTTGCCGCCGCCGAACGACTCCTCGACGTCGTGCATCGCCAGGCACAGGCAGCCGAACTCGAACCGGAGGAGGCCCCCGGCCTCTTTGCTCTCGCAGGTAAGATGCGGGACCCGGACGTTCGCATGGGAATCGCACGAGCATTGAATACGTTCAAGGCCGTATCGGCCTCCGAGTCTGATGTCGCAGAAGACATTGTCGAAGCGACAGCGTTCGAAGAAACCAACACCGACACCCCTGGAGGTGCGTGATGCCAGTAACAACCATCGCGGATCGTGAGATCCACGTCGACGAGGACGGATTCCTGACGGAATTCGATGAGTGGGACGAGGACCTTGCCAAGACCCTCGCGGACAACATTGGAATCGGTGAGCTCACCGACGAACACTGGAAGGTCATCGAGTTCCTGCGCTCCGACGCGAAGGAACAAGGCGAGACACCGACCCTGCGTCGCGTATCCACGGTCGGAGGCATTCCGACCAAGTCGCTGTTCCAGCTGTTTCCGAAGAAGCCAGCACGCAAGATGTCATACGTAGCCGGGCTCCAGAAGCCCAAGGGCTGCATCTAGGAGGAGAACGAATGACAACCGATCAATCAGCGAGCATCGTTCCAGATTTCGGTGATGATGACGACGATCGGAAGATCGCCTTCGTGTGCTCGAAGGGATCCCTCGACATGGCCTACCCGGCGCTCGTCATGGCCTCAGGTGCCCTCGAGCAGGGTGTGGAAGCTCACATCTTCTTCACCTTCTGGGGCATGGACATGATCAACAAGAAGACGATGGGGAATCTCCACTTCTCACCTGTCGGTAACCCTGCCACGCACATGCCAGCAGCGCTCGCACCGCTGCCCGGTATGCAGGCAATGGCGACCAAGCAGATGAAGGCCAAGCTCGAGGAGCTCGAGATCCCGGATGTTCCGTCGTTCCTCCAGCATCTCTCGGACATGGGATGCAAGATGTGGGCATGCAAGATGTCCGTCGACATGTTCAACCTCGAAGAGGACGACATGTATGACGATCTTGACGGCATCCTCAACGTCACGGACTTCATCGAGATCATCGATGGCGCCCAGACGATGCTGATCTGACAGGTATCAGGCGTCAGGTATCAGGCGTCAGGTAAGAACGAGAGAGGCCCGGGCTTCAGCCCGGGCCTCTCTTCTTGATTCTTGATTCTTGATTCTTGACTCTACGTTGCGTCCGCCAGGAGGCCTTCCAGCGCGAGCGTGACCATGTCACCGAAGGTTCGTTCGCGTTCGTCCGAGGTCGTCTCCTCGCCGGTGACGATGTGGTCGGAGATCGTCGCCACGGTGAGGGCACGAGCTCCCTCGGCTGCCGCGACACCGTAGAGACCGGCAGCCTCCATCTCGACGGCGAGGACATTCATCCCCTGCCAGATCTCCAAGGAATCTCCCACCGGGTTGTAGAAACTATCCGAGGAGTGGACGTTCCCGACGTGCACATCAAGACCAGCCGTCTTCGCCGCATCGGCTGTTGCTGACAGCAACCCGTAGTCCGCGGTGGCTGCGTAGTCCCAGCCGCCGTACCTCGCACGGTTCACACCCGAGTCGGTGCAGGCCCCCACCGCAAGAACGATTCCTCGCAGGGGTACTGCCTCTGTCAGACCTCCAGCGGATCCAACGCGAACGAGTCGCTTGACGCCATAGAAGCGGATGAGCTCGGTGATGTAGATCGAAGCCGACGGAATACCCATTCCTGTGCCCATCACAGAGACCGGCATGCCCTTGTACGAACCCGTGTACCCGAGCATGCCCCTGACGCTCGTTACTTCCCTGGCGTCATCGAGGAATGTCTCAGCGATGAACTTGGCGCGAAGTGGATCGCCGGGAAGCAGGATCGCTTCGGCAATGTCGCCTTCTGTGGCTGCAATGTGCGGGGTGGGCATGCGTGACTCCTTGGATTGGTCGCGGTCAGATTAGTTGAGGAAGGACAGGGAGAAGAGCCGATCCTCGATCGGCGACCAGAGATGCGCCTGGGGCGCATCGACAACAGCTGACCTGCGGTCAGCGGCCAGAGATACGGCAGGGCCGTATCGACAGAAGACCCGGAGAATCGAGAACTGAGAACCGGGAACCGGGAACCGGGAACCGTCAACTCGCCTTCGGTCGGGACGTCTACTGTTGGGTGAACTCACGAGGAGGATCCATGACCGAATTCAGCCCGCAGACCTGGCAGCCGCTTCCCGCACCGCGCCTCAGCGGCGACCTCGAGAAGAACGATGCGCTCGACACGGCTGAGTTGTGGGCAGCCCCGGGCGTTGGTCCCGAAGATGTCGTCGTCGACCGCGACGGCTCCGCTATCGCCGGCCTCGAGGATGGACGAATCGTGCGCGTCACCGCGTCCGGAGCCGAGGAGATCGCCAACGCTGGCGGAAGGCCGCTCGGCATCGAGTGGCTCGAGGACGGCGCGCTCGTTGTGTGCAACGCAGATCTCGGACTTCAACGTGTCAGCGTCACAGGGGAAGTGATCTCGTTGGTCAGCGGCTATCAGGGAGCTGATTTCAAATTCACGAACAACGCCGCTGTTGCGAGCGACGGATCGATCTACTTCTCGGACACCTCCACCCGATGGTCGATCCACGAATACGTCTCCGACTTGCTCGAAGGACAAGCAACGGGTCGCGTGTTCAAACTCACCCCCGATGGTTCACTCTCGCTCGTTGCCGATGGATTCCGGTTCGCGAACGGACTCGCTCTCGATGACAACGAAGAATCACTCTTCATCGCTGAGACCGCCACGTACCGAGTGCACCGCCACTGGCTGAAGGGTGAGAGGTCCGGAGAGACGGATCTCTTCCTCGACAATCTGGCTGGCTTCCCCGACAATCTCAGCTTCTCTGACGGGATCCTGTGGATCCCGATGGCTTCGCCGCGACAGTCGATGGTCGACATGATGCTGCCGCGCAAGTGGATGAGGACACTGTCATACCGAATGCCGGAGGCGCTGAAACCGAAGCCGGTCCGCCACGGGATCGTGCTCGGCTATGACATGGGCGGGCAACTCGTGCACAACCTCCAGAGCGCATCAGGGACGGTTGCCGTCACCACAGGGACACGGGTCCACGACGGCCGCCTCTACATCGGCAGCCTCTCAGAACCCCATATCGCAGTCTTGGAGCTCTAGCGAACTCCAAGAGCGACATCCGATATCCGCCGTCCGATCCTCAGCCGTTCAAGTAGTGGTTGCGAAGTTCGCGATGGGTGACGAGAAAGAGGTTGATGAGGTGCATGGCGCTGGCAGCGAAGAACATCGAGGCACCGAACACCTCGATCATGAAGAACTCGGGCCAGGGCACACTCACATGTATCACGTAGGCCGAGAGTGCGTCCCAGATGCCGATGACGTTCCACGTGACGATCATCGTCCAGGCGCTCAGACCACGTCCTCGAAGTATCAGGTATGCGACGACGAACGCGCTCAGGCCGATCACGGCGTCTCCCAGCAACGGCATCAACCAGGCTGCGGGTGGGTCACCCGCGACTCCCGAACCGGCATCTGCGATGAACGCCACGGTCATGGCGCGTCCAGCCAGGATCAGCGTGATGATCAGCAGGGCAGCGCGCCGTGCCCCGAGTTCGTTGGTCATTCGTCTTGCGGTGACAGTCATGTGGTCCTCTGATCCGGTAGTATGTTGATTATCATACAATATAGAATGATGGATAACATACAAAAAGGTCGGTAGACATGAGATACACGGCTGAGCACAAGGAGCAGAGCCGCGCAAGGATCCTCGAGGCAGCCAGGCAGCTGTTCCGTCGCCATGGATTCGAGGGCGCCTCTATCGATCAGGTGATGGGCGAAGCCGGCCTCACCCGCGGCGCGTTCTATGCACACTTCGATTCCAAGGATGACTTGGAGCGGCAGGTGCTCGCCATCGAAGCCGGTCTGGTCAACTCCCTGCACCAAGCAGCCGACACGGCGGACCCCCGTGCTGCCGGCATGACGGCCTTGTCGGATTACCTGGATCCGGCACAGCGCAAGAACATCGCGTTCGGTTGTCCGCTGGTAGCCCACCCCGTAGATGCCGTCAGGGGTGACACCGGCCGTAAGGACGGCTACACCCAGCGCCTGGGCGCACTCATCCGGTCCATCGAGGACATCCTCGGGGATGAGGCCTCTCACGATGACGCAATCCTCACCGCCGTTCTCACGATCGGAGGTGGACTATTGAGCGCAGCCATCTCCGACCCCGATCTCGCCGACCGCATAGAGGACGTTTGCCTCGACAGGATTCGCAGCAGATTCGACCCGGTTACGCCGACCAAGAGCTAGCGAGGACGATGGATGACATGATGCTGCCAGGCAGGTGGACGCGGACCCTGTAATACCGAAGCCGGTCCGCCACGGGATCGTGCTCGGCTATGACATGGGCGGGCAACTCGTGCACAACCTCCAGAGCGCATCAGGGACGGTTGCCGTCACCACAGGGACACGGGTCCACGACGGCCGCCTCTACATCGGCAGCCTCTCAGAACCCCATATCGCAGTCTTGGAGCTCTAGCGAGCCCCAAGACCCACCACCGACCACCGATACCCTTCCCGACGATTCTGCTGTCAGGGACAGCGATGTCGCCCTATCCGTTTCAGCACTCCGCCCCGAGGAACGATGCCAGCTCGCTCTGGTGAACGAAGCCGAAGCCACGTGCGACGTTCGCGATCCCGCTGCGCGGGGTCTCTTGCGTGGAAGCGTGCTCTCCCATGCCGTCGAGGCCCTCGAACTCACCCCGGGCGATCTGGGACGCACCCATTCCGAAGCAGTTCGGGTTCACGTCCTCGGGCACGACGGCCAGAGCTGCGCTCGGTGCTGACATAACGAGTGTCGCCGCAAGTGCGGCGCTCGCAAAGAATCGTGATCTTCGCATTGCGTCGATCCCCTCTCCTGTCCACGATCGGCGGGTTGCCGACCTCTCCAGCATATTACTGCAATATGCATCATGCAATTTACATACTGCAAACTACATGTCAAGTGATTTCAGCGAAAGAGCGAAGAAGAAGAGTGGGAGGAGAACAGGTGTCAGGTGTCAGGTTTCAGCATCACCCCCCTGACTCGTCGCTCCGCTCCTCATCCGTCCCCCCCATCAAAGGGGGACCGGAAGAAGGTAGGTACCCGTGGTGCCTGAGACAACCACAGACCCGACCAACCGAGATCATGGATCGAGGATCGAGAGGGGACCGTTCCATACACCGGACGATCAACAGATCGCGGGGCCAATTTCGTGGGTGGGGCAGCTGCCTGTGGCTATTCGCTGTAGGCGATCTGGCAGAAGCCGTGGTTGCAGTAGCCGTTGGGGTTCTTCGCCAGGTACTGCTGGTGATACTCCTCGGCGTAGTAAAACGGGCCTGCTTCGGCGATCTCGGTCGTGATCTCTCCGTAGCCGGCATCACCGAGGGCCGTGCCGTATGTCCCCATCGACTCAACCGCTACGTCCCTCTGTGCTTCGTTCGTCCAGTAGATCGCCGACCGGTACTGGGTTCCGACGTCGTTGCCCTGCCGATCGCGCTGGGTCGGGTCGTGCTCTTCCCAGAAACTCTTGAGGATGCGACCGAGGGAGACGACCTCGGGGTCGTATGCGACGAGGACCACCTCGGCGTGGCCCGTCCGCCCGGTGCATACGTCTTCATAGGAGGCGTTCTCAGTGAATCCGCCCGCGTATCCAACCGCCGTCACATACACGCCGTGCAGATTCCAGAAGATCCGTTCGGCTCCCCAGAAACACCCCATCCCGAGGTAGATCACCTCGATGCCTTCCGGAAACGGAGGCTTCATGGACCGATAGCTCACGAAATGCTTGTCTGACAACGGTGGCTGATCCGGACGCCCGGGTTTGGCAGTTGCAGCATCGATCATGGGTTGGGCCTTCCTTGTGAACATACGGATGAAACGTAGTCCATCGACCGCGTGTTCCCGAACGTTGGCTGTGGCGCGCCCGAACCGGTAGCGTCCCTTCGTATGCGGATGAATGACAGACTTCGAGCAGCACTGCGCAAGCGCGGTACGGCCGCGTTCATGCTCGCTGCTGTGGTTCTCGGCCTCTTCGTTGGTCTCGCTGCGGCGCTCCTCGTCGGCCTTGTCCATTGGGTGAGTGAGGGAACCGAGAACTTCTCCGATTGGTCCGGCTGGGGGGTCTGGGCTGTTGCAGCAACCATCCCCATCGGTATGACAGCCTCGTGGCTCATCGACCGACGCTGGGGACCCGCGGTCTCAGGGGGCGGCATTACCGAGACGATGGTTGGCCTGGGCATGCACGGGGGTTACCTCCCGACTTCGAAGGTCCTGCCGAAGATCGCGGCGACAGCTGTCACCCTCGGAACGGGTGGTTCTGGTGGACGTGAGGGCCCGATCGCCTACATCGGCGCGTCGATCGGCTCATCGCTGGCGAGATACACCCGCTTCGACCACGACCGAATCCGTAGCCTCGTAGCCGCAGGTGCCGGCGCGGGAATCGGAGCAAGCTTCAACGCTCCTATCGCAGGGATGATGTTCGCGATGGAGGTCATCCTCGGATCGTTCGCCATACGCCACCTGAACGCTGTCGTTATCGCCTCGGTCGCCGCAGCGGTTACGACCAAGCTCCTTGTGGGCGAAGAGGCGATTCTGACGTCCCCCGAGCATGCCCTCGGCAGCCCGGTTGAGTTGATCCTCTACGCAGGACTTGCCGTTCTCGCTGTCTTCGTCGGCATTCTCTACCTCCGGGCGCTCGATATCACAGCGGCGTCCTCCCTGCCATCGAAAATGCCGAAGTGGTCACGCCCCGTGCTCTTCGGCCTGGCGGTAGCTTTGATCGGTGTTGCATGGCCCAACTCGCTCGGCACCGGTCAGGCGTTCCTATCCGGACTGCTCAGGCTCGATGGTGCCGGCCAGTACGTCTGGTGGGGCCTGGCACTCGTGGCTGTTGCGAAGCTCGTGACATCGGCCCTCACGAGGGCAGGCGGCGGCTCGGCCGGTACGTTCATGCCCAGCCTCGTCATCGGTGGCTCCATTGGAGCTGCGTTCGCAATCGTGATGCAGCAAGGCCTCGGGTTTGAAGGACTCGACACCGGCGCATTCGCCGTCGTCGGGATGGCTGCGACATTCGCAACGATCGCTCGTGCCCCGCTGACATCCGTGATCATCGTTTTCGAACTGACGGGCAACTACGAATTGGTATTGCCACTGATGCTCGGGGCTGCACTCTCAACGTATCTGGGTGAGCGCCTGCATCCTGAGTCCGCCTACACGATCCCACTGGTTCGCAAGGGCATCAGCCTTCCGACGTCCGAGGACATCGACCTCCTCGACACGGTGATGGTGCACGCCGTGATGCTCCCCCACGATGGCGGTCTGCGAAAGTGGAACACCCTCGCTGACGCAGCCGAGTTCTTCGACATCACCGCCCACCATGGTGCACCGGTGTTCGATGACGAGGAGAGGCTCGTCGGAATGATCACCCTGTCGGATATCCGTCGGGCAGGTGGACCATCGATGAGCGCCACCGTTGCTGACGCCATGACCCGCGAGGTGATCACCATCACACCTGACGTCCCCGTGGCAACGGCGCTTGCGCGGATGTCCTCGCTCGGTGTTGGACGTGTTCCAGTCGTCGATCCCGACGATCCGAAGCACGTTGTCGGGATGTTCCGCAGAATCTCTGTCGTTCGAGCGTACGAACAGGCCCTCTCCATGTCCAAGGGCAAGGAGCTGTATCGCGAGAGATCCAGAATCCGCTCCCAGCCGGGTGCCGACTTCTTCGACATGGCCATCAGCGAGGATTCGGCGCTCGCCAATAGGGATGTTGCCCACATTCCCTGGCCCGAAGACATCGTTCTTGTATCCGTTCAGCGCGGAACATCGGTTCTCGTGCCGCATGGCGACACGATGATCAGGGTCGGGGATCAGCTCACCGTGTTCGGAACGCCCGAGGCCTGCGACGAAATCAAGGGAATCGCACCGACATTGGACGAGTAGGGGTGCTTTGCGCT
>JBDLJV010000063.1:0-10842 GCA_039714175.1 Actinomycetota bacterium | reverse complement strand
CCTTGTGCCCCAAGGCTTTGACACTTCCTTGACACCTTTGACAACCCCTTGATCGGTTGCTCGCGGGGGTCTGACCGCCCGCGCGGAGTGTGCGGGTATGACCTACCTACGCACCATCGCAGCCATCACCCTGGCAACCATCCCATTCGCCACCGCACCGATCACGGATGCCGGCGACGACGCCCGCAGCAACCGGGCAATCGTTGCACCGGCAGCCGAAATCGCGCCCATCGAGCCGCTGCCCGAGTTGCCTGACGCCGAGATCATCGAGGGTGTTCGAGTCATCGCTGACACAGCACAGGCCACGGATTCGATCAACGCAGCCATCCGGACCTTCGAGGATGCTGGCTGGCCGCTCACGAACCTCGAGGTTCGCGTTGACGGCGAGGATGGCTGTGGTGGCCACGCAGGCGTCCGCAAGACCGAGAATGGCCACGATGTCGTCGAGATCTGCACCGACGCGGAATTCGTACTGCTGCACGAACTGGGCCACGTGTGGTCAGGCCTGTACCTCGACGAGGATCGTCGCAACGAGTGGCTCGAACTCCGTGGACTCGACTCCTGGCACGAAGGGGACCACAGCGATCGTGGCACCGAGCATGCGGCAGACGTCATCGCCTTCGGTCTTCTGGACACGTGGCACACACCCACCTCGATCACCCCGAACGACCGCTCCAGCCTCATCGAGCACTTCGAGTGGCTGTTCGGCATTGAACCTCTCCACATGAACCGGGCGAGTGTCAGGGCGAAGGCAGGCCCGCAAACCGCCAACACGGAGACCGGCACGGTTCGGGTCGTCCGCACGTCGTTCAGCCCGGACACAGAGGGAAGCGTGGAGACGATCCTCAACGATGCGACCCCGGTCGCCGGCTACCGCTTCCCGATGGCGTGTGGGTTCCCCCGCTGGCACTCCAGGAACGGCGGATACGGATACGAGGATGCACGGGATTGGACGCATAGGGGCGTCGATCTGTACGCATATGAGGGCACGCCGGTGGTGTCGCCGGTGACCGGCCTGGTTCTCGCTGCCGACCGCGGAACATCTGCCGGGTGGAGCGTTCGTGTCGAAGACGCCACCGGTCGAGTGCACGTGCTGATGCATCTCCAGGGAGCACCGTTGGTGTTCGAGGGGGAGCGGGTTCGTTCCGGGCAGATCGTCGGGGCCGTTGGTCGCACGGGGAACGCATCGGGTGGCGGACCGCACATCCACTACGAGATCCGTGATGGCGAGGACACCATCGACCCGATGCCGTGGTTGCGAGCAACTGGTTCAACGTTCGTTGCGCCCGCTGCTTTGGACTTCCACACGGGCACAGCGCCATCCTTCTCCGCATGTGACACCCGTGCTTAGTCGGTTGGCCCACCGATCAACCGCACGACATCCTCGGCTAGTCGCTTGTGGCGCAGCACGAAGAAGTGGTCGGTTCCCGGGTACCTGATCGTTTCGGCTGAGATCGAATCGGCGTATCTCTCAAGCTCATCGGCATCGATGAACTGGTCCCGCTCACCAATGATGAATGCGCGCTTCGCCGCCACGAGGGTTTCGGAATCCGGGAGATCCGGTGTGAGATAGCTGGTCACGGGTGGAGCGATGCCGACGTAGGACATGGACGATCCTGCGATCGCCTGCCATCTGAGGGCCACAGCTGCACCGAAGGACCAGCCCACGATTCCGACTGTCTTGTGGCAGTTGTTCGCCGCATAGGTGATAGCGGCGCTGACGTCGTTCAACTCCTCTCGACCCAATCCATGGGTTCCGGTCGAGTCGCCGACGCCGCGGAAGTTGAAGCGCAGCGCGGAGAATCCTTCGGCGACCGCGTGCTTGGCGATCGCTCCGAGGATGGGCGCTCGCATGGTGCCGCCGTGTTGCGGATGCGGGTGACAGATGACAACGACGCCTCGTGGTTCGTCAGCCTTGTCAAGGATCGCTTCGAGCCGCTCGCCGTCCGGAGTCGTCAGCGTCAGGATGCTCACAGCGTCGAGAACCACACCGCCGTTGCTGCAAGGATCACGAGTCCTGCCGCGAGCGAAGCGAGAATGAGGTAGCGGGTTTGCACGACGCAAGGGTATCGACCCCCGCGCCTTGCCGCGGGGTCTGCCACTATCCTGTGGCCGTTGCCTTCAACTCTGTGGAGCTGCTACTTCTATGTACGACATTGCCATCATCGGCGGGGGACCCGGCGGCTATGCCGCCGCCCTGTACGCCCACAACTTCGGCCTCTCGGTTGCGCTCATAGAGAAGGAGCGTGTCGGGGGAACCTGCCTCATCCGCGGATGCATCCCTGCCAAGACCTGGATCCAGTCCGCCGAGGTCTACTCGACGGTCGCCCGTGCCGAGGAATTCGGCGTCATTGCTTCCGAGCCGGAGTTCGCGTGGCCCAAGGCCCTCGAACGAAAACAGAAGGTTGTTGATGGCCTCGTCAAGGGTCTCAGCGGTTTACTGAAGCAGCGAGGTGTCGACGTCATCGACGGCTTCGGTCGGATCGCAGGATCGGGCACGATCGTCGTCACCGCGGACGATGGGGCAGAGACAGAGATCGCAGCGAAGAACGTCATCATTGCCACGGGATCCGGAGCTGCGACGATTCCTGGATACGAGATCAACGGGACATCGATCGTCACGTCGGACCACGCCCTTGACTGGACCGAACAGCCTGGCCGCGTGGCCATCATCGGAGCTGGTGTCATCGGTTGCGAATTCGCCTCATTCCTCGCCGAACTCGGTACTGAGGTTCATCTCTTCGAGCTCGAAGATCAGCTCGTGCCCGGTATGGAGCCCGAAGCAGCCAAGGTCCTGGCCAGGGAGTTCCGGAAGCGCAAGATCAACACGAACCTCGGCATAGGTTGCGGCCCGCCGAAGACAGCCGAATCCGGCGTCACCGTTCCCTACGGTGACAAGTCCGTCGAAGTCGACGTGGTCCTCGTATCGGTCGGTCGGACGCCCATGACCGATGACGTCGGCCTCGATTCGATCGGACTCGCCACAGATCGCGGCTACATCGAGGTGGACCGTGCAACGATGCAGACTGCGGCTGAGAAGGTGTATGCCGTCGGGGACATCGTCAGCGGCACGCCACAGCTCGCCCACGTGGCTTTCGCTGAAGCGATCGCGGCAGTGACCCACATCGCCACAGGGGAAGTTGCCCCCGTCGACTACAACGCCATTCCGATGGTGGTCTACACGCATCCTGAGATCGCGTGGGTGGGCAAGAACGCCGCCGATGCAGCAGATGCCGGTTACGACGTCACCGCAACCGAACACGGCATGCGCGGCGTGGGCCGAGCCATCATCCAGGGCGAGGTCAGCGGCCTTGTCAAGGTCGTGTCTGAGACAGACGGGCCGATGCTTGGTGCGACGGTCGTCGGTCCCGGAGCGGGAGAGATGATCCACGAACTCATGTACGCCGTCGGTTGGGAGGCGCTACCGTCCGAGGCAGCCTCATTCATCCACGCACATCCAACAGTTTCTGAAGCGATCGGCGAGACGCTCATGGCTTCGGCCGGGCGTGGCTTGCACTAAGGAGTAACTGAATGTCCGTCACCATCAGCATGCCGAAACTCGGCGAGACGGTCACCGAGGGCACGATTCTCGCCTGGGTGAAGGAGATCGGCGAGTTCGTCAAGGAGGACGACATCCTCGTCGAGATCTCGACGGACAAGGTCGACACGGAGGTCCCCTCACCGGCCGAAGGCATCCTCACCAGCATCCTGGTCCCAGCAGGCACGACCGTGGAGGTCGGAACCGACATCTGTGTCCTCGGCGGAGATGCCGAGGAGACATCCGATGACCGACAACCGACAACCGACGAGGGTGCAGCAACTGAAGAGGCCGAATCCGAGACGCCCGACGACCAACGACCAACGCCCGACGACCAAGCTGATCGTTCCCGACGAGCTGTCATCTCGCCGGTTGTGCGCAAACTTGCTGCTGAGCACGGCATCGATCTCGCGATGGTCCCCGGCACCGGCGACGGCGGAAGGATCACCCGCAAAGATGTGGATGCCTTTGTGGCCGCTACGCCGATAACCGATGTCCGACAACCGACATCCGAGCCTGCACCGGTGGCGCAAGCGCCGGTGACTGAGTCGTCCATCGTCAGTCGTACATCGTCAGTCGTTTCCCCGGCTACTGCCGGAGAAACCAGAGACATCCCGCACATCCGTTCGCTGATTGCCGAGAACATGGTGGCTGCCCGTCAGACCGCAGCGCATGCCTGGACCTCTGTAGAGGTCGACTATGAGCGTGTCGCACAGGTGCGGCTGGCGAACAAGGATGCGTTCAAGGCCGCGGAGGGGTTCTCTCTCACGTATCTACCGTTCATCGCACGGGCCACAATGGAAGCACTCGCAGCTTTCCCTGTCGTCAACTCACAGTTCGACCTCGAGGGCGGCGCACACACGTTCCACCGCCAGGTCAACATGGGACTGGCGATCGACCTGGATCAGAAGGGGCTTGTCGTGGCGAACATCCCCGGCACGGACTCGATGACGATGCGAGCGATCGCCCGATCGGTCAGGGCCACAGCCGAGGCCGCTCATGAGAACAGGCTCGGACCTGACGATCTGCACGGTTTCACCTTCACGATCACGAATCCGGGACCATTCGGTTCGTTCATGTCGGCACCGATCATTCCCCCGCCGAACGCGGCGATCATGTCCACGGACACGGTCGTCAAGCGCCCGGTCGTGGTTGAGATGGCCGATGGTTCCGACGGCATCGCGATTCATCACGTTGGGTACCTTGGACTCTCCTGGGACCACAGGGTCTTCGACGGTTCCACAGCCGTCCTGTTCCTGCGCCGTGTCAAGGAGAACCTCGAGACCTGGGATTGGAATCAGGAACTGAAGTGACGTCTTCGTCGGGAGAAGGCGGAGTTCTTCGGAATCGTTGGCTCGGTCGCGTCAGCTACACCGAAGCGTGGGATCTTCAACGCGCCATCTGGGAGGGGCGGTCCACGGAGCGCACGAGAGATGACTACGTCCTCCTCCTGGAACACCCGCACACCTACACCGTGGGCCGGAACGGTGACGGCTCCAACCTGACGATCTCCGAGGATGCCCTCGATGGCATCGGCGCCACGCTTCTGCACGTCGATCGCGGGGGAGACATCACGTATCACGGTCCGGGACAACTCGTTGGCTACCCGATCGTGGCCGTTCCGAGGATCGAGGATGGCTTCGACGTCGTCGGCCACGTGCGTCGGATAGAAAAGGTGCTCGTGGCAACCCTCTCCGATCTCGGTGTCGAGGCGTGGACCGAATCTGGGTACACCGGGGTCTGGACCGAGAGCGGGAAGGTTGCAGCGATCGGTGTACGAGTCTCGCGCGGTGTGTCAACCCACGGGTTCGCGATCAATGTTGATCCGCAGATGGAGTACTTCTCCAATATCGTGCCGTGCGGCATCACGGACCGGCCCGTCACATCACTCACCGAACTGCTCGGCCGTTCGGTATCGATCGAGGAGGTCGTGGAGACGGTGTTGCCGCACCTTGACTCCCTCTCTGCTCACCCCGTCACTGAGACTCAACTCGGGGCATTCGCCCGGGGCACGTCGAGGCGCACCTTCGAGGTTGACCGTATGGTCGCTGAAGGGGTCTTCAGCCCGGTGGCCCCCGGCGAGGTCCCTCTCATGGTTCATGGACTGCTCGCCGGCGAACCCGAGAAGCCCAGATGGATGAAGGTTCGTGTGGACATGAGCGATCCCAAGTTCATGGACCTCAAGAAGCTCAACAGAGGTCTCGGACTCAACACCGTGTGCGAAGAGGCGGGTTGTCCGAACATCTACGAATGCTGGTCCTCGGGCACCTCGACGCTCATGCTGCTCGGCGACACGTGCACCAGAGCGTGTTCGTTCTGTGATGTGAAAACGGGCAAGCCGGGTGAGGTCGATGAGGATGAGCCGGTGCGGGCGGCTGAGGCGATTGCAGGCATGAACCTCAAACACGCGGTGCTCACGTCGGTCAACCGTGATGACCTCGAGGACGGCGGGGCAGGGATCTTTGCTCGAACCATCGACGAGATTCACGAGCGTTTACCGGACTGCGACGTCGAGGTGCTGATCCCTGACTTCAAGGGTGAGACAGAACCTCTCGGTATCGTCATGGGAGCCAAGCCGGCCGTTCTCAACCACAACACCGAAACGGTTCTCCGACTCCAGAGAGAGGTCAGAACAGCTGCGAGCTACGCACGGTCCCTGACACTTCTTGCACGGGCCAAGTGGGCGAATCCGTCGAGTGCTGTGAAGTCCGGGCTCATAGTCGGGATGGGTGAGACCGACCAGGAGATCGTCGGTGCCCTTGCTGACCTCAATGCTGTGGGCGTCGATGTCGTGACAATCGGGCAGTATCTCAGGCCAACGGCGAGGCATCGCAAGATCGATCGATATGTGCACCCCGATGTCTTCGGTGACTACAAGACGGCCGGCGAGTCGTTCGGGATCAGCCACGTCGAATCCGGCCCGCTCGTCCGCTCTTCGTACCACGCCAAGGAAGCGCTCGAGGCTGCCGTATGACCGAGCACAACGACCGGATCGCAGCGGCGCAGTCGCGCATGCGTGCCGAGGGCGTCGACGCGCTCTGTCTCTCGGTTGGCTCTGATCTGCCCTACCTGACGGGCTACAGGGCGATGCCGTTGGAGCGGCTGACCCTGCTCGTTCTGCCGCCGGACGGCCAAGGAACCCTTGTCATCCCCGAACTTGAGGCACCCCGGGTGGAAGCGGGAGATCTACCTCTGAGGATCCGGGCATGGGGGGAGACCGAGGATCCGATCGCGATCTCCGATGCACTTCTGGCTGACGCCGGGACGGTGCTCATCGGCGATGAGACCTGGTCCACGTTCCTGCTCGATCTCCAGAAGGCGAATCGGTCGCGTTCTTTCGGGAAGGCCTCCGGACTCATGAAGCAACTCCGAATCCTGAAATCACCGGAGGAGATCAGGAAGCTGCGCGCTGCTGCGGCGACCGTCGATGGTGTGGTGGGTCAGATGGAGAGTGTTCGGTTCTCCGGTCGTACCGAACTCGACGTTGCCAGGGAACTCATCGAACGCGCTACGGCTGATGGTCACGAAACCATGGAGTTCTGGATCGTCGCCTCGGGTCCCAACGGGGCGTCACCACATCATGAACCGGGAGAGCGGATCATCGAGCGCGGTGATGCGGTGGTCGTCGACTTCGGTGGTCATCAGCGTGGCTATGCGTCCGATACGACGCGCATGTTCGTCGTCGGTGAGGCGCCGTATGGCTTCGACGACGCGTACGACGTGCTGCGTCGAGCACAAGCCGCCGCGGTAGAGGCCGTCCGACCAGGGGTGACAGCAGAGTCGGTTGACGCTGCGGCAAGGGACATCATCACAGACGGTGGCTACGGCGACCTGTTCATCCACCGCACCGGCCACGGCATAGGGATGGACACCCACGAGCACCCTTACGTCGTCGAAGGCAACACTCGGGTGCTGGAGCCAGGCATGGCCTTCTCGATCGAACCGGGCATCTACAACCCGGGGGAGTGGGGGATGCGCATCGAGGACATCGTCACGGTCACGAACGATGGCGTCGAACGCCTGAACCGGACCGATCGCCGCTACCGGGTCGTTGAGTAGTGCTGTAACCACGAACGTTCGTGGTTACAGCACTTACCGCTACTGTCGTCCCATGGACGTCACCATCACCAAACTCGTGCACGCATGTCTCCTTGTGGAGGCGAACGGCAAGCGGATACTTCTGGACCCCGGGGTCTTCACCTCAATGGACGAGCGCTTCGACCTTTCGATGGTCGAGGGCGTCGACAGAATCCTCATCACGCATGAACATGCCGACCACGTCGATGCGGACCTCGTCCGACGTGTGCTCGAGCAGTCGAACGACGCGTCGGTGGAGACGACCTCATCTGTGCAGGCAATCCTCGCCGATGAGGGAATCGACGCGGTGACCGAGGGCACTCCACAATTCGCCGCACCCCACGAGCGAATTCCTGTCGGGCCGGGACCCCAGAACACCGGATTCCATGTCGAGGGTGTTCTGAGCCACCCGGGAGACAGCCACAGTTTCGTGGAGACGATGCCGATCCTCGCAATGCCCTTCATGGCTCCTTGGGGTTCTCTCGTCGGCGGCGTCGATCGAACCCGTCTTGTGAAACCGAGGTATGTGATCCCGATCCACGACTGGTTCCTCTCCGGGGGCGGACGGAAGGTCATGTATCAGCTTGCAGCTGCCGGCCTCGGCGAAGATGACGCGGAGCTCGTGCTCCTCAAGGACTTCGAGAGCATCACACTGAGCGTCGATAGCTGATGCACAAAGAGCGAAGGAGTGTTCTGTCTTTCGTCTCATGTCTTGGCTCTTGATTCTTGATTCTCGACTCCTGACTCCTGATTCTTGACTCTCGCCGCTCCGGTACTCTCCCTCCGGAGGAGGTTCGATGACCAGACCAGTGGAACAGCAGGCGGCGGACACGATTCGAGTTCTCTCGGTTGACGCCATCCAGAAGGCGAATTCGGGGCATCCGGGGATGCCGATGGGGATGGCAGACATTGCAGTCGTGCTCTGGTCCAAGTACCTCACGGTGGATCCAACGGATCCGACGTGGCCGGACAGGGATCGATTCGTACTCTCCAACGGTCACGGCTCGATGCTGCTGTACAGCCTCCTGCACCTGTCCGGTTTCCCGCTGACGATGGAGGACATCGAGGAGTTCAGGCAGTGGGGATCCGAGACTGCGGGTCACCCTGAGTACGCGCCGGAACTCGGTATCGAAACCACAACCGGCCCGCTCGGGCAGGGTTTCGGAACCGCGGTCGGCATGGCCATCGCCGAAGAGCATCTCCGTGCTGTCCACGGCGAGGACCTCACGAACCACCACACCTACGCCTTCTGCGGCGATGGGGATCTCATGGAGGGCGTTGCATCGGAGGCCGCCTCGATGGCCGGGCACCTCGGTCTCGGTCGACTCGTGGTGTTCTACGACGACAACTCGATCACGATTGACGGGTCCACGGAGCTGTCCTTCTCAGAGAGCGTCCCGGGTCGCTTCGATGCCTATGGGTGGCAGACGATCACGGTTGACGGTCACGATCGGGACGCAATCACAGCTGCGATCGACGAGGCCCTGGCAGACGACAATCGTCCCACTCTCATCTCCTGCAAGACACACATCGGATTCGGCGCACCGACCAAGCAGGACACTTCGTCCTCACATGGGTCGCCGCTCGGTCCCGCCGAGATCACGGGTTTCAAGGAGTCCATCGGTTGGGAACTCCCTGACTTCGCTGCTCCTGATGCTGTCTACGAGCTTTTCGCTTCATCCATGGAGAGGGGCATCGAAGCCCGAGCTGCATGGGAGGGCCGGTACCGGGCGATCTCAGCAGAAGATGCCGACCGAGGTGCCTGTTGGGATTCGGTCTGGGATCCGACCCCTGTTCGGTTGGATGCTCCTCGCGTCGACGCTGGGTCAGCCGTAGCAACGCGCAACCTGAGCGAGAGCGTCATTCAGCAGCTCGCAGCGATGCGGCCCGATGTCATCTCCGGCTCAGCCGATCTGGCTCCGTCGAACAACACGATCATTGCCGATTCGACCGACTTCTCGCGAGCTGATCGAACCGGGCGCAACATGCGATACGGGATCAGGGAGCACGGGATGGGAGCCGTGATCAACGGCATGACCCAACACGGAGGCGTGCGTCCGTTCGGTGGCACGTTCCTCGTGTTCTCCGACTACATGCGTCCGTCCGTGCGGCTCGCTGCGCTCATGGGCGTTCCAGCCATCTACGTCTGGACGCACGATTCGATCTTCCTTGGAGAGGATGGCCCGACCCATCAGCCGATCGAACACATTGCATCGCTGCGTGTCATGCCGAACCTGCACGTCATCCGACCAGCCGACCCCACCGAAACCGCGGTTGCATGGGAACACGCCATCAACCGCACGGATGGTCCGTCTGCACTCATCCTCACCCGCCAGGGTCTCCCGGTCCCTGAGGTCGCGCCGGATCACGATCTCGTTGCCAGTGGCGGGTACATCAGGCGAGCTGGTGATGACGTCGTTGTCATCGCTACCGGTTCCGAGGTTGCGCTGGCTGAGGAGGCAGCAGATGAACTGGCCGACAAGGGCATTTCGTTGCGCGTCGTGTCGATGCCGTGCGTCGAGTGTTTCATGTCCCAGCCGAACGAGTATCAGAAGGATGTGCTCGGCATGGGCCTTCCCATCTTCACGCTCGAAGCCGGAACGACAGGCATATGGGGTGGCTTCACCCTCAACGGGGGAGAGGCGATGGGAATCGACCGATTCGGTGCCTCGGCACCGGCCAAGCGCCTTGCCGGTGCGTTCGGGTTCGATGCCGAAACCGTCGCGCGGCGTATCGCCGCCGCACTCGAATAGATCTACGCATAGGAGAGAACCGACCATGATCGAGACCACGACAGGCGAACCAGCAGCAGCGGACATCTACGTGATCCCCGTCCATGCCGACAGGGTGATTCCCGAGGGCATCGGAGATGCACCGGACTTGACCGCACTGGCGTCCGTACTCGATGCAAGGGATTTCTCGGGGAAGCAAGGCCAGACGCTATTCGTGCAGACGCCGGGCGGACCCACCGCGGAAGTCCTCCTGGTCGGACTTGGGGAGGAGGCCAGCGCCGAGTCCCTGCGTCGGGCTGCTGCAGTCGCTGTGCGCGCAGTGAAGGGCTATGCATCGGTCGCCACGGCACTTCATGATGTCGGCATCGATGGAGCGGCGACGGCAGTCATCGTCGGCACGATGCTCGGCGCCTACACGTTCGATGAGTACAAGAGCGATCCCAAACCGTCCAAGGTCGCCTCGTTCATCCTCGTCGGTGGCGATGTCACCGATCA
>JBDLJV010000062.1:0-10866 GCA_039714175.1 Actinomycetota bacterium | reverse complement strand
CTCTGCCAACCCGATGCGCAGATGCTCTGCGCTGCGCTCGAGTCGATCGAGATGACCATCGAGCCGGAAGACCTGACCGTCGTAGGAACGCATCGCCTCGAAGCAGCCGTATCCGCGCTGGAAACCAACGTCGAACACAGACACAGCAGCGTCACCCGGAGCGGTGGCTACACCGTTCATCAGAACCGGTCCGATTGCTCGGGTCCTCATGGCCGGAACCAGTTCGTGATCGGAAGCCTGCGATCCCGGCCGAAGGCCTTCTCCGTGATCCTGACGCCCGGAGCAGACTGACGACGCTTGTACTCGTTCCGATCGACCATGGTGGCTATCGCGTGTGAGAGCGAGTCGTCGTAACCGGCAGCGACGATCTCGTCAGCGGTCATGTCCAACTCGATATACCTGTGGAGGATCTCATCGAGCATCGGATAAGGCGGGAGAGAATCGGAATCCCGTTGATCCTCCCTGAGTTCGGCTGACGGTTCCTTGTCGATGATCGAGTGCGGGATCACCTCACCCCGGCTGTTCCTCCAACGAGACAGGTCGTACACCATCGTCTTGTACACGTCTTTCAAGACAGCGAAGCCGCCCGCCATGTCCCCATACAACGTCGCATAGCCCACCGCCATCTCGGACTTGTTCCCGGTGGCGACAACCATGCCCCCGAATTTGTTCGACACGGCCATGAGGATCGTCCCGCGGATCCTTGCCTGCAGATTCTCCTCGGCAACGTTGGCCGGAGTATTGGCGAAGAGTGGATCGAGCGCTTCGAGGAAGCCGGCGAAGAGGCCCTCGATGGGAATCGTGTCGATACGGATGCCGAGCCGATCGGCAAGATCGTATGAGTCAGCCACGGATCCTTCCGACGAGAAACGAGTGGGCATAGTGATCCCGTGCACGGCCTTCGGGCCGAGGGCATCGGCAGCGATCGCCGCCGTGAGTGCCGAATCGATGCCACCCGAGAGTCCGACGACTACTTCCTTGAAGCCGTTCTTCCGCACGTAGCCACCGAGGCCCGTCACGAGCGCTTCGTATACCTCTCCAAGTTCTCCGAGTTCCGGAGCGACGGTTGGTTCTGTCAGGATCGCAGGTTGCCCCCGATGCTCGGAGACAGCAACGACCGGCAGCAGCGGCGCCGGGTGCCCCTCGATCGCGAGATCCACAACGAACCGGTCCTCCACGAACTGCGGGGACCGGTGGATGAGCGTCCCGTCAGGAGCGATCACCATGGAGGCACCATCGAAGACGAGTTCATCCTGGGCTCCAACTGCATTCACGTACACGACATGCACGTCACCGGAAATCGCCCTGTCCTTGAGCATCTGGAGGCGATCAGCACTCTTTCCGACGTGATAAGGCGAGCCGTTGATGTTGAACAACACCTGCGCCCCGCCGACAGCTTGCCCGGTCGGAGGACCATCGACATCCCAGATGTCCTCACAGATCGACACACCGGCGGCCACGCCCCCGATCTCGTGCAGCGTCAACGGTGTTCGACCTTCTGCGAAGTAGCGACCCTCGTCAAAGACGCCGTATGTCGGCAGAAGGCTCTTGTGATAGATGCCCGCAATCCGGCCTCCGGTGATCACGGCTGCTGCGTTCGTCGCCGAACGCCCGATCGCGTCGTCATCTTTCTGACTCTCGACCAGGCGATCCACGAAACCGACGATGGTCGCCGTCGAGCCGGATGCCTGGGCGAGGCGATCAAGGGCCTCAAGATTGTCGTCAACGAACCCGTTGCGAAGTACGAGGTCCTCAGGTGGATAGCCCGTTACGGCAAGTTCCGGCAGGAGGAGGACGTCAGCATCGCGCTCCTCGGCCCATGCCATTGCATCGAGGACCTTCCGTTCGTTTCCGGCAAGGTCGCCGACAACGAGGTCCAGCTGCGCTCCGGCGACACGAAGGCTTCGTGTCACAAGCCCTCCACCGTCTCTGCGATCAGGTGATCCACGACCTCCCTGAGCGCCTCTTCGTTGTCCGCTCCGTCGGACAACGCGTTCTCATACACGGCCCGTTGACGGTCCGCGCTTGTCCCCCCCTCGACGATCTGCTGGGCGCGCAACACCTGATCAAGCGAACCAAGAATCCGAGCCTGCTCGTAGACAAGTTGTACGAGCTCAACGATGAGTTCGCGCATCGGTACGAGCTTCGATCTCCCAAAATCGATCAGCGACTCGTCGATCCCATAGCGCTGAGCCCTCCACGTGTTCTCCGAAAGGAGCATCCTCGAGTAGACCCGCCATCTCTGGTTGTGCATCCGACGCTCGTACAGCGTCGCAAGAAGGGCTTGATACAGCGCTGCGATGGTGATCCCGTCCTCGTAACGCGTGCATATGTCCGAGGAACGCATCTCCACGGTTGGGTACTGGTTCGAAGGCCGGATGTCCCACCAGAGCTTGGATGCATCCTCGATCACGCCCGTGTTGACGAGCATCTCAACGTGCCTCTCGTAATCCGACCAGCTGAGGAACTCATCGGGAAGGCCTGTTCGCGGCAGTGCTCTGAACACCGCGGGCCGGTAGCTCTTCAGGCCCGTGTCAGTCCCCTGCCAGAAGGGCGATGATCCCGAAAGGGCGAGGACGTACGGCAGGAAGTAGGCCACCTGGTTCATCAGATCGATCCGTAGATCCTTGTTCTCGATGCCCACGTGCACATGCATGCCGCAGATGAGGAGGCGTCGCACCACCCCCTGGAGTGCCTGCGCCAAGAGGTTGTACCGCTCCTTGTTCACGTGCTTCTGGTCTCCCCAGATGGCGAACGGATGCGTGGAGGCCGCGATGATCGCCATGTTGTGTTCGGACACGGTGTCGGCCACGAAACGACGCATCGCCCTGAGATGCTCGGACAGCTCGGATACGTCGGCGCTCACTGGAGTCCCGATCTCTACCTGGGAGCGAATGAACTCAGGACTCGTGGCGCCAACCGGCGGATTCTCCAGCTTCTTGAGGAGGGAGTCGGGAAGACCGGGAACGAGATCACGCGTCTCCCGGTCCACAACGAAGTATTCCTCTTCCATCCCGATGGTGAATGTCGGTGTCTCTGGAATCATGCTCCCTCCTCTGTCAGCGTAGACGAACTGGAGATCGGTAGGTCAAGGAAGCGTGGTCAAGCCGACATCGTCGAGTGAGTGCCTGAGAGCCTCTTCCTCACCCGCACGCACAGAGACCGTCAGCACACCGCCACCACCGTGTGGAGCATGGCGAATCTGGATATCCCGCACATCGACATGGGACTCTGCGAGCGCCTGACCCACACGAGCGATCTCGCCCGGTTCGTCGGCAAGGCTGATCCGGACAGGCATGACCGGGGCACCCAGAGATCTTCGAACATCGCGGGATCGGGAGAGATACGAGAGCAGTGTGTCGTCCGGAGCGGCAATCGCTGCTTCAACTCGGTCGAGATGATCACGCAAGGCATCGATGGCAGCGCTGACAGCCGCCTCGTTCGACTTGAGGATCTCGACCCACGGGAGTGGCTGAGAGGCAGCGACACGCGTGAGGTCTCGGAAGCTCCCTGCGGCGAGCATCAGCGCATCCTCGGTTTCCGCCGCCGATCCGAGCAATCCGGCGGCAAGCAATTGCGGCAGGTGGCTCACGGCGGCCACCACTCTGTCGTGGGCTTCGGCAGACATCAGAACCGGGTTTGCTCCCAACGCCTGGACGACCCCGGCCACCTGTTCCGTCGCCTCGGGTGGCGAACCCTCAACGATGATCCAATTTGCACCCTTGAAGAGCGCCGGCGAAGCCGATGCTGGCCCAGATGTCTCGCGCCCTGCCATCGGATGCGTTCCCACGAACTTCGGCAGATGCCCAGCCGCCGCCACCACGTCACTCTTGATCCCGGCGACGTCCATCACCACGAGGCCCGTATCCAGATTCGACAGTATCTCGATCGTTGCCTTCGGTGGTGCCGCCACGACGATGACGTCGGGCTCCGCGGCCACAATGCCCGCCACCGAATCGACGGAAGTGTCTACAAGTCCGCGCTCACGAGCCGTGCGAAGAGTGTCCGGGTCCGCGTCGAACCCGATCACATCCCAACCGGCACCCGAGAGACCCACGGCAACCGAGCCGCCAATCAACCCTGTCCCGATGATCCCGGCAGTCGGCATCCGGCGCTCTCCCTGTGTCTGTGTCTGCCACATCGAGGCTAATCAGAGATCAGAGCACTCGCTTCGCTCATTCTCAGAATTCGGAACGCTCGCTTCGCTCACTATCAGACGTCGGATTCCTGAGTCTGACTTCTGAGAGCGAAGCGTTCCGAAAGCGAAGCGTTCCGACTTCTGATGTCTGACTTCTGGTGTCGTTCTACCCTGATGAGCGAATGCAACGGATTCTGATCACAGGTGCTGCGAGCTGGACAGGCGGCAATCTTGCCCGACGCCTCGAGGCACGGCCGGATACCACCGTCTTCGGAGTCGATGACCGCACCCCGCGCGTGAAGTTCAACTCAGATTTCCGCAAACTCTCGCTCGATCGATTGACGCTGGCCCGATACGTGCTTGAGGTGCAGCCCCACATCGTGTTCCACCTCCAATCGGTCCACCCGAGATCAGAGGCTGGAAAGAACACCGAAGCCGAGGAGCGGATCGTCGGGTCCCTCGCCCTCTTCGGCGCCATCGAACGACTCGACACGATCCGCCAGGTGATCGTCAAGTCCGACACGACCTTCTACGGGGCCAGCCCTCGCAATCCATCCGTGCTCACCGAAACAACTCGCCCGCAGGGGACGCCGAGCCGGTTCCAGCGAGACCTCACGGAGATGGAGAGGTTCATCGGCGAAGCGGCCGAACGGCATCCCGACGTCCAGTTCACAGTGCTGCGCTTCGCTCCGATCTTCGGACCGAAGATCAGAAACCCGATCACGCGCTACCTAACGCTGCCATCCGTGCCAACCCTGCTCGGCTTCGACCCAAGGCTCCAGTTCATCCATGAGAGCGACGCTGTCGATGCCCTCGAGTTCGCTGCTGGCCATGACATCGGAGGGACATTCAACATCGCGGCACCCGGCCAGATCTACCTGTCACGCGTCCTGCGACTCGGACGCCGCATCCCCCAGCCCCTCCCCCGCCGGATGTTCGACGGGGCGATCCGTGGGCTTCACCGATTGGATGTGAACGTCCCGGGACACCTCAAGAGCCTGCTCAAGCACGGGCGTGTCGTCGACACCACAGCGATGACCGAGGAACTCGGATTCGCTCCAACCCTCACGTGTCGCCAGACCGTGCTCAACGCCTATGGACGAGATCGGCGGGACCGGGAATGAACAGGAGCGAGCTCACTGCCCTGACCAAGTCTGAACTTGTCGCCATAGCCCGAGAGCGCGATCTCGCCGGCCGATCCACGATGACCAAGGCCGAGCTCATCGATGCCCTCGCAGATCCCGTATCGGCAACGGAGCCCTCCATCGTCGACCACAGCGGATTGGGAAGCTTCCCGATTCCGGGCGTCGCCCCCGAGGATCGTGCTGAATCAAGAGCCAGGCGCCAAGCTCTCCACGACCGCCTCAAGGAGTTCGTCGATACCAATACCCACTGCGACTGGACAAGCATCGAAGGCCACCCCTGTGGTCTTCCCGTTGTCGTCGGTTCAAGCCAGTGTGGACTCCATGGCGGTGGAGAGATCGCAGATCGTGCCGTCCCGCTCACCGGTCATCTCGGGTTCGGGGCATGGCCGCCGTTGTGGCGCCAGCTCTCACTGGCGACGTACGACATCGACTCCTTCGGGCTGGATCCGGTAATCGCCGAGATGGCTTGGCACCTCCTGAACATCTTGTACTTCGACTACTTCCGCGTCGAGGTTGAAGGCATCGAGAATGTCCCGATGGATGGTGCCGCCGTCCTGGTTGCCAATCATGGCGGGGCAGCGTTCCCCTACGACGGCGCCATGCTGAGCCTCGCGGTTGCGAATGAAGCAAGGATTCCGCGGCGGGTTCGAGTGATCGGGACAGAGATCTTCAACATGCTGCCGGGCGTGTCTCACATCTACCGGAAGGTGGGCGCAGCGTACGCAGCGCGTGACGACGCTCGGGAATTGCTCAAGCGCGGACACCTCCTGGGCGTGTTCCCGGAGGGTGAGCGCGGGTTCATGAAGCCTGTTTGGGAGGCCTACCGCGTTGGTCGCCTCGGAAGAGGAGGCTTCGCAGAGCTCGCCGAGGAAGCATCGGTACCGATCGTGCCTGTGGCGATCATCGGTTCTGAAGAAGTGCACCCCGCTGTCATGGTTTCCAAACGACTTGCGAGGCTCATCCGCCTCTTCTTCCCTGACCAACGTGTCGAGGAAATCGCAGTCGCACTCAACCCGGTGCCGCTACCGATCCGGTGGAAGATCCGTTTCCTTCCACCGTTCATGCCCTCGGCGCCGACCCACCACCTCGATGCACTCGATCAGCTCGAGCGAGCTGAGGATGTTCGCCGGAGGATCCAGTCTGCGCTCGACGACATGCTTTCAGAACGTCGAACGGCGTTCTGAAAGCGGAACACTCCTGACGTCGCTCTCAGAAGTCGGAACAGTCGCCAACGGCTCCTTCTCAGATGTCAGACCGAGAATGAGCGCAGCGAACGTTCTGACTTCCGACTGTGCTTGCAATAGCAAGCACAGTGCTGTATACTGCTAGCAATGAAGACGCCACCCCTGCCAGATGTCGGCTCGTTTATCCGAGAGCAGAGAGAACGCTCCGCGCTTTCGATACGCAAGCTCGCCGACATGACCGGCGTCTCCAACCCATATCTGTCCCAGATCGAGCGCGGTGTTCGCAAGCCTTCGGCTGAGATCCTCCGATCCATCGCTGAAGCTTTGGCTATCCGCACCGAGACGCTCTACGAGAAGGCCGGACTCCTCGATGGGTTCGAGGCCCCCGGCATCAATGCAGCGATAGCGGCAGACACGAAACTCACACCAAGTCAAAAACAAGCGTTGATGGAGATCTATACGAGCTTCGTCACGAACGATCAGGAGGATTCATCGTGAATCTAGACACACAGAAGGAAGCAGCCACGAAGGTTGCCAAGGATGCCGCGGACGTGACCGTCGAGTACGCGACCAAGGCGAAGGACATGAGCGTGTCCACCGCCAAGAGCGTTGCCGACAGCGCCAGCGAGTACCTTGAGAAGATGATGGAGCTCGGCGGCTCAGCCACCGACACCGCCACCGACACCGCCAAGAACGTCTTCGAGAAGGCTCAGAGCCTCACAGGCAAGGGCATCGAGAAGGTGAGCGAGGTTCAGGTCGGAGAAAAGAACGTCGGCGAAGTTGCCCAGGCAACGGTCGAGACCGTTCAGGAGAAGATCGACGTCGATCAGATCCAGGATCAGGTTGCGAAGCTCCGCGACCAGATGGAGCACGTCCTCGTCTCATGGAAGGACTCCTTCCGCCCCTCGACGACGGCAGTCGAAGAGGTAGCTGAAGCGCCGAAGGCGAAGAAGGCTCCCGCAACGAGCCGTAAGCAGCTCACCGCCATGACAAAGGACGAGCTTCTCGCGATTGCTCGCAAGCGCGACCTCGCCGGTCGTTCCTCCATGACGAAGAGCGAGCTGGTCAAGGCGCTCTCGTAGGCACCAGCAACCATTGGGCAGTCGATGAAAAGCAGCGAAGGGGCGGACACCGTACGGTGTCCGCCCCTTCTGCGTTTGTCGTTGGTCGTTCGTCGGATATCGGATATCGGATATCGGATATCGGATGTCGGACATCGGATGTCGGATGTCGGATGTCGGCGAGCTCGGCTCGCTAGCTCGTAACAATCGGTTCGATGCTTCCCGCTGCGTCGATCCACCCCTGGATCATCTCAACGGTCGGTAGGCGTTGCACGAGTCGACGCCTCGCATTGACCTGCGTCATCGCAGCCATCAGATTCTCAGCGTTTCGCCGGCGGAGAAGCTTGATCGTGTCCACCCCGACAGCGCTGAGGAGATCCGCGTACTCGGATCCGATGCCGCCGACCCGCATCAAATCTGCCTGATGTGCCCATCGGAGGAGGTCCGCTGTTGGAATCTCTGTTCGCCCGGAGACCTCACTTCGCCCCCTGCGAGTCGATGCCTGCTCGAGCAGGGCATCAGTGGTTCGCACCTTGGATTTGCGCAACTTGGTCGCGTTCCGATGATTGATCGAACGAATCGACGAGATCGACGCCATTTATGTCCTCCCCGACACACTCATCCGGCAACACGTCTGCCGAGACTACCCAACTTGTGGAGCGCGTGTGAAAGCCACCGTCGATCCTACGGAAGGTCCTCGGCTGTCGTGTAGGTCGCCGGAGCCAGATGGTCGAACCAGACCTCCTCGACCGAGGACGCGTGCGATGTGACGAAGTCCAATATGTCAACCGAACCCTCGCTCCCGAGCAGGTGCTCCCATATCGAGAATTCGAGCACCACCGGCCAGCCGACCGAGTATCGATACTTCGGAACGGCAGCATCGGCCTCCGCATCGACGACCGCATCAACCAATGCACCGATGGAGTCCGCGTCTATTCCCGGTTGATCTCCGCGAGCAATCACGCATCGACGTGTCGATCGATTCCGTGATGCGAGATCCAACCCGGCCCGCAGCGGTGACGCAGCCCCTTCGGACCACTCCGGGTCGATCACAATGGTGAGATTCTTGAAGTCGACTGCATCAATGACCTGCTCGGCATCGGCTCCGAGGACAACGAACACGTCGTCGACAGGCCACGTGACGGCGTCATTCACAACATGCTGGAGCAGAGGGACGTTGTGAATTGGCGTCAGATACTTCGGACCGGGAAACCCGGGACCGCTATCAGCGGCCAGAACGATGGCAACAGTCGACATGGGTGGAACGTAATACGCATTACGTAGTACGTACGCCCTCTTCCGTCTCTGCTCTCTGTTCTCTGCTCTCTGTTCTCTGCTGATTGATCCAGTTCTCGAAATCGTCTCGAGAAACGCGCCACTCTCTTCCGAATTTCACAGCAGGTAGTTCGCCGCTTCGCAACACGGACGTGACGACGAACGTGGAGACATCCATGTACTCACAGATATCGGCAACGGAGAGCCAGGGCTTGTCGAGTTCGACATGTATGCGTTCCATGCCAACAGGCTAGGACACTCGGCCTCTCCATTCCATACCCCTGGACCGACAAACGACAATCGACAAACGATCCCACAAATTCCTCTTGCGCATCTCGCATAGGACCGATAACGTCATTGAGCTTGATGAATGACCACCCGGTCGCACGCAGAGGGTCGTAAGGGGCCTAGTGGGCGGCGGTCCGGGAAGGTTGATGACATGATCAGCGCATCGATTGCTGAGACCCACCGCTTCGGTCGGGTAAGAAAGAACGGGTACGACCCAGCTGAGGTCGACGCCGTGGTAGCGCGTCTTGTCGATGCGCTCCGTCGTAACGACGAGAGAATCAGCACTCTCACCTCGAAGCTTGACGACGCCGACGCGTCCGCGGACGCGATCAGGAACACATTTGTCGCGGCCGAGTCGACGCGAGACACGATCCTCGCCGAAGCACACTCTGAAGCTGAGACGATCACGGAGATGGCCAAGGCAGAGGCAACTGAACTTGCTGCCCTACTTGAGTCCATGCAGCCAGAAATCGCTGCAGCCCGCGAGCGTGCGCTTGCCGCGGTCTTCGAAGACGCCGAACGCCGCATGCGCGAGCTTGAGCAACAGGCAGCCGAACGTTCTGCAGATGCAGCCTGGGCTGCCCATGAGGCCATGGCCGCGCGAAATCGTGCTGTCTCCGACGCGGAGGCTGACGCAGCTGTCAAGGTTCGTGCGGCAAGCAAGCGTGCAGATGCACTGATGGCTCGCATCGAGTCAATGGACGGTGCTGCTCGCCAACTCGAGGAAGCGGCGGCGACGCTCGCCGAGTCAGCTCAGCAGGGCGCTCAAGTGATCAACATCTCAGCGATCGACCAGATCAACGAACTCGGCGAAAACCTTCTGGGAACAACGCCGGGTCGCGCAATGTCGGCCACGTCGCTTGACGAATCGACCTCAACCGGACCTCATCTCGGAGTTGCTCCACCCATCGAGGACGACGTGCGAAACGATGATGAGCCCAAGACGCGATATCAGCGCTCAACGGGCGTGCCCCTCCGAGAACGGATCAAGATCGCCCGGATGTCCGGATAGCGGACACCCGGAGCGGGCGGAGAGATAGACACCGGTGGGATCCCCACCGGTGTTTGTCGTTGCAGAACCGCGAATCGGCGGAGAATCACAGGTGAGTGACCTCGATAACGGGCACGAGGACTGCCGCCGATGGCACCCGATGCACGCAGCCTCGTTATCTGCGGATGCAGAATGATCAGGCTACGCCAGAATCACGATCCCGGAAATCACCGCGGCTACTCCGGCAACTGCAAGAAGCATCTCAGCGACCACGAGCCACTTGTTTGCCTCATGCTGCCAGTCGCGCATAGCGGACACTGACATTCCTACGGCAGCAACTCCACCTCCAACGATCAACAGCCACGGACCCCATGTGGTGGTGAGGTCGCTCGCAGCCCAGGTGCGACCGAATACGCTGATCGTCCCATCGTCGGGAGCCAGCGCGATCCACGCACCGATCATTGCAGCGAAGACGCCTAGGAGAGACAGCGTCCATGTGACCACGTGAACGCCTGTATCGGGATGGTGAACTCGTGCGGTATGTGTTGATCCGTACGCCACAGACACCTCCTGTCCTCGATCCACATCGTATCTCTGTGCCCTCAGGTTGAACAGGGAAACCGCGCCCGTATCGGCATCGAAGAGGGAGTGGATCTCGTCAAGGGCGAAGGCATCGGTCCCTGCCCGATTTCCCGGAATTGATACGACTCGACTCAGGTTATGCTCTCTATAACGACTCAAGCACTCGACGCGCAATCGCGCTCAACGTCCGATCAAGGAGCAC
>JBDLJV010000061.1:0-10890 GCA_039714175.1 Actinomycetota bacterium | reverse complement strand
GATGGCCAGTTCCGTGTACCAAGGATCCTGGGTTGACGATGGCAGACCTCGCTGATCTCACAATTGCGGAAGCAGGCAGGGGCCTCCGTGCCGGCGACCACACGTCGACAGATCTTCTCGATGCTGTCACGAAGCGCGCCTCGGCCACCGAAGCACACCTCCACGCCTATCTCACGCTCGACCATGAAGGGGCACGCCAGGCAGCGACTGCAGCCGATGAGGCTTTCGCCAAGGGTGAGGACAACGGCCCCCTCCAGGGGATCCCCGTTGCGCTCAAGGACAACATGTGCACGATCGGTGTTGAAACGACTGCATCATCGAAGATCCTCGATGGGTGGAAGCCGCCCTATGACGCGACGGCTGTCGCCCGGTTGAAGGCTGCCGGTGCAGTTATCACCGGCAAGACGAACCTCGACGAATTCGCCATGGGTTCATCGACGGAGAACTCCGCATACGGGGCTACTCGCAACCCATGGGATACCAACCGAGTGCCGGGTGGATCCTCCGGTGGATCTGCGGCTGTTGCAGCCGTCGGTTCAGCATTCGGTTCGTTCGGGTCGGACACCGGCGGGTCGATCCGACAGCCAGCGGCGCTCACGGGCCTGGTCGGCATGAAGCCCACCTACGGGGTCGTCTCGCGGTACGGCCTGATTGCCTTTGCCTCATCGCTGGACCAGATCGGTCCCTTCTCACGATCGGTGGAGGACTCAGTGCTGCTGCTGGAAGCAGTTTCCGGGTTCGACATCCATGACGCAACGAGTATCAACGCACCGGTACCGGACTTCGGGGGATCGCTCGACAAGGGCGTATCCGGCATGAAGATCGGTGTCGTGACCGAGTTCATGGGCGAAGGAATCGACCCGCAGATCATCTCGGCGATCCGAGCAATGGCCGACAAGCTCCAGGATGCCGGCGCAGAGATCGTCGACATCTCGCTTCCATCGACCGAGTATGCGCTCTCTGCGTACTACCTCATCGCCCCAGCCGAGTGTTCATCGAACCTCGCCCGATTCGACGGTGTCCGCTACGGCCACCGCAGCGACGTCGAAGGAACAACCGAGCAGATGATGGCCCACTCGAGGGCTGAGGGCTTCGGCCCCGAGGTGATCCGCAGAATCCTCCTCGGGACGTACGCATTGTCCGCCGGTTACTACGACGCGTTCTATGGCCAGGCCCAGAAGGTCCGCACACTCGTGCGCAACGAGTTCACTGCCGCCTACGAACAGGTGGATGCACTCATCTCGCCGACAACCCCGACAACGGCGTTCGAGATAGGGGAGAAGGCAGCGGATCCCATCGCCATGTACTACTCGGACCTCTGCACGATCCCATCCAATCTGGCCGGAGATCCAGCGATCTCCGTCCCCATTGGCCTCGACGACGAGGGCCTTCCGATCGGGTTCCAGATCATGGCGCCGGCACTTGGGGAAGAGACGATGTACCGGGTTGCCGCCGAGGTCGAACGCCTCGCTGGTTTCACAGCAAGAGCCAGCCTCGCCACGTCGGAGGTGACGCTGCCATGACGACGTGGGAAGCCGTCATCGGGATCGAGACGCATGTCGAGCTGACGACGAACTCGAAGATGTTCTGCTCCTGTCCGGCGGACATCGAGGGTGAACCGAACACGAAGTGCTGCCCGGTGTGTCTTGCACTGCCCGGAGCGCTGCCGGTTCCGAACAAGAGCGCCATCGAGGGAATCACGAAGATCGGGCTTGCCCTCGACTGCACGATCAATGAGTCGTCGCTCTTCTACCGGAAGAACTACTTCTACCCGGACCTCCCGAAGAATTACCAGATCAGCCAGTACACGTTCCCCGTTTGTGAATTCGGGAAGCTCGAGATCGACGTGAACGGAACCCCGAAGATCATCGGGATCACCCGCGTGCATCAGGAAGAGGACACTGGCAAGAGCACGCATGTTGGTGACGGCGGGGGCCGAATCCACGATGCCGATCACACGCTGCTGGACTTCAACCGTGCTGGCGTTCCCCTCGTCGAGGTGGTCAGCGAGCCCGACATCCGTACCTCGGACGAGGCTCGAGCCTACGGAGCCGAACTCCAACGCATCGTGCTCGCACTCGGCGTGTCGGACGCGAAGCTCGAAGCCGGTTCGATGCGATTCGACGTGAACGTTTCGGTTCGTCCCGTGGGCCGAGAGGAGTTCGGGACACGTACGGAAACGAAGAACGTCAACTCTCTCCGATCCATGCAGCGGACCATTGACTTCGAGATCGATCGCCAGATCAAAGTGCTCGAAGCAGGTGGAGAGATCCATCAGGAGACCCGCCACTGGAACGAGGACACAGGTACGACCAGCTCGATGCGATCCAAGGAGGAGTCCGAGGACTACCGCTACTTCCAGGACCCGGACCTGTTGCCGTTGGAAGTCACGCGGGAGTGGCAGGACGAACTCCGCATCGAGATCCCTGAACTCCCGGCATCGAAGCGTGCACGCTACCGCGACGCCGGAACAGACGCCGAAACCGCTGGTGTCCTCGTCGATAACGATGAACTCGGTCTGCTGTTCACCGATGCCGTTTCCGGGGGAGCGTCAGGACGTGCGGTCGGAATCTGGCTGACCGGCGAGGTCATTGCCCACACACGACGCAGCGAGACGACCGTATCGGACACATCACTCACAGCGGATCACCTCGTTGAACTCGACAACATGGTCACCGACGGCAAGTTGTCATCATCGGCCGCCAAGGAAGTGTTGATCGCTGCCATGGAAGGTGAGGGAGCGCCCTCGGCGATCGCCGAGGCCAAGGACCTCCTCCAGGTCTCCGACACGGAAGCTATCGAAACTGCCGTCGACCAGGTGCTGTCCGAGAACCCCGATGCAGTGGACAAGATCCGCTCAGGGGATATGAAGCCGATCGGATTCCTGATGGGCCAGGTGATGCGCC
This sequence comes from Actinomycetota bacterium, assembly GCA_039714175.1. Taxonomy (GTDB): domain Bacteria; phylum Actinomycetota; class Acidimicrobiia; order Spongiisociales; family UBA5794; genus B3-G11. Next base: position 7,984 of record JBDLJV010000061.1, on the reverse strand, counting down.
TGATGGGCGGCAAGGCCGATCCCAAGATCGTCCAGCAATTATTGCGGGATCGAACCGGGAGCTGAGTCCCCGGCTACTTCTCTGGCGGCGGCCTCTACGCGGGCATAGTGGTCAGCCCATCCGGCCGCGTCCCTCTCCGGGATATTCGAATTCCCTGGAACGTAGCCGACGGCACCGTCGATCTGCTCTCGCAGAATGTCCGCGTGACCGGCATGCCGTGCCACATCGACGAGGAGGTGGATGACCACCCGATGAAGTGTGGGATGGCGCCGATCCTCAGGCCACCACGGAACCTCGCCAACAGCGTCGAGTGGAAGCGCATCGAGCGTGGCGTCGGCGTGGTCGGCCGAGCGTTGGAAGAGATCGAGGATGTCCTCACGGGACTCGTGAGCCGGAACCCAGAGGTCTGCATCGGGGTCATCGTCGTCGTCGTCGTCCCACGGCGTCGGGATGCCAGACGGACGGCCGAAGCAATCACCCAGGTACCCGAGCTGTACGTAGGCGACATGCTTGACAATGCCGAGCAGGTTCGTGCCGGTGGGGACCTGTGGCCTTCGAACGTCGTACTCGCTGATGCCGTCGAGCTTCGAGACAAGGGCGTCACGCTGTGTACTCAGATACCGATGGAGTGCTTCCTTCTCTGTCATGACACCATTCTGGTCGACGGTGTGAGCTCATGCCCGGCCTTTTTCGGCAGCTGACGGGCCGGCGTGTTGGCGCTTTTGTGTAGGGTCGGTCTTGAGCAATGAAGGAGCATCAGTGGACGCCTCTGACATCTATCTTGCCAAGGCGGCACCGGAAGTGATCGAGCAGCATCTGAAGCGCCCGATCAACGCAACGATCGGCACGCTCAACGCTGACGGATCGATTCACCTCGCCTTTGTGCTCTTCCTATGGGACGACGGCAAGCTCTACTTCGAGACCGCTTCCATGACGAAGAAGGCCCGCAACGTTGCTGCTCGCTCCACCGCATCGTTTGCCATCGAAGGGAAAGGGTTCATGGCCATGGCAGAAGGTGTCGGTCGGATCATCGATGGTGACGACGCTCATGCAATGAATCGCCGGCTTCGCCAGAAGTATCTAACCACGGCCGCAGTGGATACGGTCGGTGAGGCGTGGGGCACAGTCGACGATGTAGCAGTTGAGATCACTCCACTGAAGTGGCGTTCCTGGTCCAATGACGCGCTACTTGAGATCAGCAAGGATTCAGCAGGTGATCTCGCTCCTAGTGAATGGTGGATTCCGGACTCCGGCTGATCCGGAACGGATCCGCCTGTTCCCGCGTCATCGGAACCTCATGGTGGATGTATACAACCGGGAGACCTTGGACGGGCTCCTCTACCTTCCTCCACCACTTGTGAACCCTCGAGTCGTCGATGCACCACCCGAAGATCTGTTCGAGTAGTGGGTGCCGGGTCGTCTCCAAACCTCTCCTTCTTGCAGACACCAACACACGAGCCGAGTAGAGCGTCTGCACGCGGGCATACCGCCACCTCTCCGGGCTGCACCAGGTACCGCTGTGTATCTCGCGAGCAGGGTTCGCCGGTGGTTCTTGACAATACTGCAATATGCAGTATATAGTGTACTGCATATTGCAGTACAGGTGAGTCCCGTTCCCAGCATGTGCGAGACCCCTGTAGGAGTCACAAGGAGACAGTGAGAATGAAGAGCAACGTCAAAGACCTCCCAATCGCCCATGAGGCACTCGGAGAGATGATCCGAGGCTTGGACTGGGGAGGGATGACCAGCGCATACATGGAGTACCCGACCGGTCTCGACTTCTGCCCTCTGCTCGAGGGTTTGGAGCGGGACCATTGTCAGTGCCCACATTGGGGGTTTGTCATCGAGGGCAGCATCCGGGTGAACTACGAGGATGGCAGCGAAGAGATCGTCGGCGCTGGTGAGCTCTACTACTGGCCCTCCGGTCATACCGTCCTGGTCGAAGAAGCGGTCAAGATGGTCGAGTTCAGCCCCCACGACCAGATGTCCCAGGTGCTCGCCCACGTTGTCGGCAAGCTGTAGGAGAGAGCCCGGAAACGTTGTGAGATAGCAACACCCTGATGGCCCGACGACAACCGTCGGGCCATCAACGCGTCGGGAGTGAATCTCCGGTTGCGACAGGTGCGTCGGGACAGTCCGGTTGCGCCGTCAACCGGTGTTGCGAAGGCCTGAGGCGAGGCCGTTCATCGTGAGCAAGAGAGCGCGACGCAGTTGTGGATCTGGCTCGCTGGCTGCGCGGAGTCTGCGCAGCAACGATACCTGGAGATAGCTGATCGGATCGAGGTACCTGTCTCGTACTTCGAGTGTCCGCTTCAACGACGGATCTCGATCGACAAGTCCGGTTTCTGTGATCGCAGTGACCGCACTGACCGTTCTTGCGTGCTCGTCCATGATGGTTTCAAAGACGTGGGCATGCTCGGCGGGCGCAAGGGACGCGTACCGTGAAGCGATCGCCAGATCCGCTTTCGACAGTGTCATTTCGACATTGGATAGGAAGGTTCCGAAGAAGGGCCACCGGCCGTACATGTCGATCAGTTCCTCCAACCCGATCGCGTCGATGGCGGTGTCGAGACCGGTACCGACACCGAACCACCCGGGAACGATCTGGCGGGATTGGGTCCAACCGAATACCCAGGGGATTGCACGCAGGCCGTCAATCGAGAGTGTCCCTGTACCCGGTCTACGGGCAGGCCGAGATCCGATGTTCATGTCGCCCAGTTCGTTCACGGGAGTCGTTGCCGTGAAGTAGGGCACAAGGTGCTCGGAATCGATGAGGCTCCGATAGGCGCCGAACGCGGCGTCGGAGATGAGCGTCATGGTGCTGTCCCAACGGTCGAGCACTTCAGGTGACTGGCGTGACACTCGGTGCAGCACTGAGGCCTGGAGGGTCGCGCTGACCGTCAGCTCGAGGTTGCGATGGGCGAGGGAGGCCAACGCGTACTTGTCGGAGATGACTTCGCCTTGCTCGGTGATCTTGATACGTGCATTGACCGTTCCCCAAGGCTGCGCGAGGATCGCCGCCTCTGTCGGGCCTCCGCCGCGGCCTACGGTGCCGCCCCTGCCATGGAAGAGGCGGAGTTCGAGCCCGTGGCGACGGGCCACGTCACGCAGATCCCGCGAGGCGCGGTACAGCTCCCACTGGCTGGTGGCGATGCCGGCGTGCTTGTTCGAATCCGAGTAACCGAGCATGACTTCCTGGACGTCGCCGCGGAGGCGCAGATGCTCGCGGTACGGCTGGATGCTCAACAGTTCATCGAGGATCCGTCCTCCACTGCGAACCTCGTCGATCGTCTCGAGCAATGGCACGAAGCCGATACGTGCAACGCCTGCATCCGTGTCGATCAGCCCGCACTCCCGTGCGACGACCATGGCGGCGAGGATGTCAACGGGACCCCGAGTCTCGGAGATGATGTAGGACTCGATGACCTGGTTGCCATACATGTCCTGGGCCTGACGGACTGCTCGCATGGTCGCGAGGACCCTGTCGGGCCCTTCTCCGAGCTTTCTTGCCACGGTGGCGATCGGGCGGTTGCCGGCGAGCTCCTTGTTGAGCAGGTCGAGGCGGTCGGCCACACTCATGGATTCGTAGTCGATGTCCGAGAGTCGGAACAGTTCGGCTAGGGCGAGGTGGTGCTTCGAGGCGTGCTCGCGCACATCCATGACCGCGAGGTGGAAGCCGAACGTTGCCGCGAGATGGATGGCCGTCGACACTGCTCCGTCGGCAACAGAGGACCCTTGATTCTCAGCAAGTGATTCCTTGATGAGTCTGAGTTCGGCGATCAGCTCGGCTTCGGATGAGTATTCGGAACCCGCCTTCGGCTCCCTCGTTGTCTCGAAGCGGTCGAGCGTGTTCAGCAGTCGCTGATGGATGAACGCCAGTTTCTGGCGGTATGGCTCGCCGGCCGAGAGCTTCGTGAAACGCGAGTGCACATCGGGGAACTGCTCAGCGTCTTCTGCAAGCGATGCGGTGAGGTCCGGGCTTATGTCGACGATGCGGTCCGACGTGGAGAGTTCTGCGGCCAGGGACTCGATCTCCGCGATGAGGCGCCTTGTGGCGTGGATGTGCTGTGTCCCGAGCACATCGAGTGTGGTCTCAGCGGTGACATTTGGGTTTCCATCCCTGTCGCCTCCGACCCATGTACCGAACCTGAGCGGCTTGGCGCCGGGATCGATCGTGAGGTCGAGCCGGGAGAGCTGGTGGTCGAGTTCGTTGTAGACCTGAGGAACAGCAGACTCCAGCAACGACTCGAAGTAGTGGATGACGGATCGAGCTTCATCCTTCGGTGTCGGGCGCTCCACGCGCAATTCATCGGTCTGCCATATGGCATCGATCAACTCGGCGATCCGGCGTTCTGTTCGAGCGCTGTCGGCTGACGTTGCGCCGACCTTCCGACGGGACCTGAGCAGCGTCGCGATCTCTGACGTCTTCGACTGGACGGAGCGCCGCACAGCCTCTGTCGGATGCGCCGTGAACACCGGTCTCACCTCGAGCCGTTCGACGACTTCGGCAATGACGTCAGCGCCCACATCCGATGCCAGAATCATGTCCACGGTTTGCTCAAGATCTGCCCCTGAGACGGGTTGGTCATACCTGTGCTCTTGCTCGGCGACGTTGGCGAGAGAGAAGTAAGTCGAGAACGCCCGAACGAGTTGCATGGCCCGGGTGAGATCGATGCCGTCGAGCAGATCGGTCAGTCGGTTTGCTGCTCCCTCTGCCTCCGCCGCGGTGTCGGAGTCGCGAGCGATCTTGGTCAGGGACCGCACCTGTTCAACGAGATCGAGAAGGTCCGATCCGTGCTGGCGAACGAGCGTATCGCCCAAGAGATTCCCGAGGAGACGGATGTCGCTCCTGAGGTTGCTGTCCGGAAGTTCAGCGGGATCTGCCATGAGAGGCAGACTACCGACGAGGTTGATGGCTCCGAGCGTCAGAAGACGGAAGGTGTCGGTAACGTCCCGGTATGGCGTTCATCCTCGATGCTCTTGCTGAAGGGTTCCGGTATCTGCTCGATTTCGGACCCGATCTGCGCGGGATCATCGCCCTCACGCTGTTCGTCTCGATCTCAGCGACTGTCATCGGGGCAACCTTCGGCGTCCCTGTCGGCATCTGGCTCGGTCAGGCAAGGTTCAGGGGACGTGTGCTGGTCGTGACGCTGGTCAATGTGGGTATGGGCATACCGCCTGTCCTCGCTGGCTTGTTCGTCCTGTTGCTCTTGTGGGGAGATGGTCCGATGGGTGGCTTGGAGATGCTGTTCACCCCGTCGGCAATGGTGCTCGTCCAGAGCATCCTTGCGTTCCCGATCGCGATCGGTGTCTCCCTTGCCTCCGTGGCAGCGCTCGCTCCTGCCGCTACCGAGCAACTCCGTGCGTTGCGTTTGCCGCTTGTGGGGCGGGTACGCATCCTCGCAAGTGAGGCGAGAGTCGGCGTGCTCGCAGCGGTTGCTGCGGCATTCGGACGAGTCATTGCTGAAGTCGGTGCTGTGCTGATCGTTGGAGGCAACATCGCCGGAGAGACGCGGGTGCTGACGACTGCGATCGTCCAGGAGACCCGCCAGGCTCGGTTCGGCGCGGCAATAGCGCTCGGTATCGTGCTCCTGGTCCTTTCGACGATCGTCAATGGTGGCCTCACCTGGCTCCAGACACGGGGGACCGCGGATGCCTGATTCCTTCGTCTTCTCAGGCTTGACGTTCCCAGCCGACGGCAGCGTTTTGTCCAACCTGGACGTCCATGTGGGTTCCTCTGAGTCGGTGGCCCTGTTCGGTCCGAACGGTGGCGGGAAGTCATCGGTCATGCGGTTGATCGCGGGGACCGTCGGACGTTCAGAACCGCTCGCTTCGGCGTCGTACCTCCCGCAAACGCCGTACCTGTTCCGGGGAACGGTTCGGTCCAATCTTCTTCTCGGGCTCACATCGGAGGAATCTGACATCGCTCGAAGCCTCGCGGATGATTTCGCGGTCGGGCATCTCCTCGACAACCCATCGGACGAGGTTTCGGGTGGCGAGGCGCAACGTATCAGCCTTGCTCGCACGCTTGCATCACGTGCCCCTCTCGTATTACTCGATGAGCCGCTCGCACCCATCAACGCCGCGAGCAGGAACGATGTTGCTGGCATCATCAGGGGTTGCACGGCACATCGATCGATGCTGTGGGCGACGCACAGCGTGGAAGCGGTTCGTGCCATCGCAGACAGGCTCATAGTGATCGACGGTGGCGAAGTCCTCCAAGAAGGACCGGTGGTGGAAGTGCTCGAATCTCCGTTGGATGACCGCGTCGCGAACATCGTCGGTGTCACATGAGAGCCAAGAGGCTGGTGCTGATCGGTGCGGCGCTTCTCGCGGTACTCGCCGGCTGCTCGTCGTCGAGCGAGACGCGGGTGATCATCGGGGCCGGCACGACACTCGTCGATTCGCAGTTGATGAGTGAGATCGTCGCTGCGTACGGAGAGGTTGAACCCGACGTTGATCTTTCGGTCGTCGGACTCTCATCCGCGGAGGCGATTGCTCTTGCTGAAGCCGGCGACGCCGACCTCATCATCACCCATGCCCGTGAATCTCTCGGTGAGTTCCTGACGCAGCACAGCGAGTCGGTGCGCTTCGACGTGTTTGCGAGCAAGTTCTTCATCGTTGCTGATCCGACGATCAGCCTGTCCGCAGCCTCCGTCGAGGATGCCTTCGCGGCGATTGCAGAACAGGAGATCACGTTCGTGAGCAGGGATGACGGCTCCGGCACCAACGCCGCGGAGCTCGCAGCGTGGGACAGGGCAGGCGTTGACCCGTCAGGTGCATCGTGGTATCTCCGAACGTCGACCGGGATGGGGGCAACGCTCCAGGTCACGGACCAGCGCCACGCCACAACGCTCGCCGAACACGGTGCCTTCATCGCGTCGCAGGGAACGCTCTCCCTGGTTCCGGTAGCCAACACCGAGATTCGCAATCCCTACGACCTCACAGTCGTCGATGTGGGAAAGAACCCAGCCGCCATGGCATTCGCCGAATGGCTCACGTCTGCCCAGGGTGTCGCTGCGATCACGGCAGCGAACGTCAATCTGTTCGGTGAACAGGTCTACGCGGCGCCATAGACGGCCGCGCCGGAGTCGCTTCATACAGGCACACCTCACGAAGGCGCGTATTGACAGCGACGTGCGTCGATACCATGGTGCCTGCGCACCCGAACCGCTGTAGGAGATGACATGGGCCGTCCGAAGGTCGTGATCGCTGAACCGATCGCAGACGGAGGAATCGACTATCTCAGTACGTCGTGTGACGTCGTCGACGCTGTGGGCAGATCACGCGATGAGCTGCTTGCTCTCATCGAGGACGCTTCCGCGATCATCGTCCGATCCGCCACTCAGGTCGACAAGGAGATGATCGAGGCTGCTCCGAGCCTGGCTGTCGTGGGTCGAGCAGGCATCGGCGTGGACAACATCGATCTCAACACGGCCACTGAGCACGGCGTCATGGTGGTCAACGCTCCGAACGCCAACACGATCTCTGCAGCCGAGCACACCATGGCCCTGCTGCTTGCCCAGGCACGACGCGTCCCTGAAGCCGACAAGAGCCTCAGGGATGGTCGTTGGGATCGCAAGAAGTTCAAGGGCGTCGAACTCCACGGCAAGACGCTCGGCGTGCTCGGACTCGGGAAGATCGGCACGTTGGTTGCGCAGAGGGCTTCCTCCTTCGGAATGCGGATCGTGGCCTACGACCCGTACGTGTCGCCTGACCGTGCGAAGCGACTCGGTATCGAGATGCTGTCGCTCAAGGACATTTTCGAGGTCGCTGACATGCTGACCGTGCACCTGCCGCGTACCGCTCAAACAGAGAACCTCATCAATGCGACGACCATCGAACAGATGAAGGACGGAGTTCGGATCGTCAACGTGGCCCGTGGGGGAATCGTCAACGAGGCGGACCTTGCAGACGCGGTCCGCAGCGGCAAGGTCGCCGGTGCAGCGGTTGATGTCTTCGATACCGAGCCGACAACGACGAG
>JBDLJV010000060.1:0-11093 GCA_039714175.1 Actinomycetota bacterium | reverse complement strand
TTCACGGACACGATCGTGCGTGAGGTCATGGTCCCGAGGACCGACATGGTGACAGTTGCCGGTGCAGCGTCAACCGATGATGCCGTCGACATCGTTCTGTCAAGCGGAAGATCTCGTCTGCCCGTGACAGGGGAGAGCGTCGATCACGTTGTCGGCGTTGTGTATGCCAGAGACCTCCTTGAGCTGTTCGATCAGGAGTCCCCCGCCCGAACCGCACAGTCGATCTCGCACGATGCCTACTTCGTGCCGGAGACGAAACCGATCTCCGAACTGCTGAGGGAGATGCAGGCGAATCAGCAGCACATGGCGATAGTTATCGATGAATTCGGCGGGACCGCAGGGCTCGTCACGATCGAAGACCTCATCGAGGAACTGGTCGGTGAGATAGCCGATGAGTACGACGAGGAAGAACCGATGCTCGTCGAGGTTGACGGTGCCTGGCTTGTGGACGCTCGCCTCGATGTTGATGATCTCGCTGAGGTGGTTGGCATCGAGTTGCCCTCCGACGAGTGGGACACCGTTGGAGGCCTGGTACTCGAGCTTGCGGGGAGGGTACCCGAGGAGGGCGAAGCGTTCGATCATGACGGTCTCGTATTCACTGCCGAGTCCGTCCAGGGGCGTCGCGTTGCCAAGGTCCGCGTGGCCAGAGTATGAGCCACTTCGAGACCAGATCCGGATTCGTATCGATCGTTGGACGGCCGAACGTAGGCAAGTCCACGCTTGTGAACGCGTTGGTGGGCGAGAAGGTGGCGATCACGTCAAGTCGCCCACAGACGACCCGCAACACGATCCGCGGCATCGTGACATTGCCCGAGGAGAACACGCAGCTCGTCCTCGTTGACACGCCGGGAATCCACAAGCCGCGCACGGCCCTCGGAGAGCGACTGAACACGCTCGTCTATGGATCACTTGCCGAGTCGGACGTGGCCCTGTTCGTGCTCGACGCGACGAAGCCGATCGGCCCCGGTGACCGGCTCATTGCCGAGCGGCTGGTACAGGCCGATGTGCCGGTTGTCGTTGCTGTCAACAAGGTGGACATCGCGAACAAGGAACAGGTCCTCGTGCAACTCGGCGAGGCGGGGGAGTGGGGTTTCAGCGCATACGTGCCGATCTCGGCCAAGAAGGCGGACGGTATGGGTCTTGTGATCGCTGAACTCGTAGCGCTCTGTGAGCCGGGTCCGTTCTTCTTCCCACCGGACGCGAGATCCGATCAGCCCGACGAGCTCCTGGCGGCTGAGCTGATCAGGGAGAAGTATCTCGCCCGTTTGCGGGATGAGCTTCCGCACTCGCTTGCTGTTGTCATCAACGACCTCGAGACCCAGGACAACGGCGTGCTCCACATCGATGCCACGGCCTACGTCGAGAGGGAGTCCCAGAAGGGTATGGCGATCGGCAAGGGCGGCAGTCTCGTGCGAGCCGTTGGCACGGAGGCTCGTGCCGATCTGGAGAAGCTATTCGGCACCAAGGTGTACCTCGACCTCAACGTCAAGGTCGAAAAGGACTGGCAACGCCAGGACGATCTACTCGACCGCCTCGGTTTCTGACGAGCGAAGCTCGCCAGAAACCAAGACGGTGATCGCTCGCTCCCAAACGCACTTCGTGCGTCGTAGTACGTATTGCGTAGTACGTACCACGACGGCAAGCGGCAGGTACGCTACGGGTTCGTTCCTACCGAGGACTCAAACCAATGGCCATCCGGAATGACCAGGGCATCGTGCTTCGTGGGTACCCCTTTGGGGAGTCCCATCGCGTCGTGGTGCTCGTGAGCCCGAACCACGGGAAGCTCCGTACGGTTGCCAAAGGAGTGCGGAAGACCAAGAGCCGGTTCGGCGGCCGGCTCGAACCGTTCACCCATGTGGATGTCGTGCTCTACGAGGGGAAGAACCTCGACACGATCACCCAGGTGTCGACGATCAACGCCTTCAGTGAGCTGCGGAACCACCTCGACAGGGTGCTAGCTGCTTCGACGATGCTTGAGGTGGTTGACGCTGTCGTGCAGGAGGACGAACCGTCGCTACGGATGTTCCTGCTGCTCCAACGTGGCCTGACCGTGTTGGACCACCGGGATCCGCACCCAGACCTCGTGACCTCATTCCTGTTGAAGGCAGCCGACATCATCGGTGTCGCCCCAGCACTGGATTCATGCGCGGGTTGCGGCACCGATGAAGGGCTGAAACGTTTCAGCTTCGCTGCTGGTGGTTCGCTCTGTGAATCGTGTCGCACGCCGGGTGCCTACGCGCTCAGGGAAGGACTCGTCCCATACCTCGCTGCCGTTGCGGCCGCAGAGTTCCATACGCTTCCTGAGCCAGATACCTCAATGTCGCGAGAAGGGCTTGGTGTGACCAAACGATTCATGGAGTACCACTTGGAGAGGCAACTCGAAAGCTTGGCGGTGCTCGATGCCTGACAAGATCACCGTCGATGTCGACCGCGACGCGATCCCCGCTCACGTCGGGATCATCATGGATGGGAACGGTCGGTGGGCGAACGCACGGGGCCTGCACCGCACGCAAGGTCATGCCAACGGCGAACCTGCGCTCTTTGACGTTGTTCACGGTGCCCTCGAACTCGGCATCGAGTGGTTGACCGTCTACACCTTCTCGACGGAGAACTGGAATCGTGACGACTACGAGGTCGAGTTCCTGATGCAATTCAACGTCGACTTGCTCGAGCGGCGACGCGACGAACTCAACGATCTCGGCGTCCGTGTGCTCTTCATGGGCGACGTCGACGATGAGCGTGTGCCTGAGATCCTGCGGGACCGCATCCGATCGGCTGAGGAGCTGACAGCGGACAACACGACCATGACGATGGTGTTCGCCTTCAACTACGGCGGCCGGATCGAGATCGTTGATGCCATCAAGCGTGTCGCGGCGGATCTGTTGGCAGGGGAGTTGCGGCCGAACGAGATCGATGAACGATCTGTCAATGACCATATGTACATCCCGGACATGCCAGATCCCGAGCTCATCATCCGCACGAGCGGGGAGCAGCGGACGTCGAACTTCCTGCTGTGGGAAGCCGCGTACAGCGAGTACGTGTTCACGCCGGTGCTGTGGCCCGACTTCGACAGGAACGAGCTTGCACGGTGCATCTCCGAATTCCAGGACCGGGACCGTCGCTTCGGCGGAGCGGTGGATGAATCGTTCGGCGAAGTCGACGGGTAGCATCTGGCACCCGAACAACCCTCGACGCCAGGAATAGTGATGCCAGCGGATTTCGACACGATCGTCAACCTCGCGAAGAAGCGCGGGTTCGTCTTCCAGTCGTCCGAGATCTACGGGGGGCTCCGCTCTGCCTATGACTATGGGCCGCTTGGTGTCGAGCTTCTCCGTAACGTCAAGGATCAGTGGTGGCGGTCGATGGTCCGCATGCGCGACGATGTCGTCGGGCTCGATTCGGCAGTGCTCCAGTCGCCTGAGGTGTGGGAGGCGAGTGGCCACCTCACGTCGTTCTCCGATCCGCTCGTCGAGTGCCGCAAGTGCAACGCAAGACATCGCGTTGACAAACTGAAGGACCCCAACAAGTGCCCAACCTGCGGGAATTCCGACAGCTTCACCGAGCCCAAGGAATTCAACCTCATGTTCAAGACGCACATGGGGCCGGTTGAGTCCTCGGACAACGCTGTCTACCTACGTCCCGAGACCGCCCAGGGCATCTTCATCAACTTCGAGAACGTACGCCGCACGGCTCGTATGAAGCTGCCGTTCGGCATTGCACAGATCGGCAAGTCGTTCCGCAACGAGATCACACCGGGTCAGTTCGTCTTCCGCACCCGCGAATTCGAACAGATGGAGATGGAGTACTTCTGTCATCCCGACGATGCGGCGGACAAGTTCCAGGAGTGGTTGGATATCCGTCACCAGTGGTACATGGATCTCGGGATGACCCCGGAGAACCTGCGCCTCCGTGAGCATGAGCAGGACGAACTCGCACACTATGCGGCAGCCACATACGATGTCGAGTACCTCTTCCCTTGGGGCTGGGACGAACTCGAGGGTGTTGCCAACAGGACCGACTTCGATCTCAAGGCTCACATCGAGCGGTCTGGCGAGGATCTCACCTACTTCGATCAGGAGGCGAACGAGAGGTTCGTCCCGTACGTGATCGAGCCGGCCGGTGGTGCGACGCGTACAACATTTGCCTTCCTCATCGATGCCTACACCGAGGAGGAGGTGCGGGGTGAGAGCAGGGTTGTCCTCAAGCTCGATCCGCGTCTTGCACCGGTGAAGGTCGCCATCCTCCCGTTGTCGAAGAAACCCGATCTTGTGGAGACCACCCAGAAGGTCGCCGGGATGCTGCGTGACAGGTGGCCGATCGAGGTGGACGTAACCCAGTCCATTGGTCGCCGGTACCGCCGTCAGGACGAGATCGGCACGCCGTACTGCGTGACGGTCGACTTCGATTCGCTCGACGATGACCAGGTGACCGTGCGTGACCGAGACACGATGTCCCAGGATCGCATACCCATCGACGGACTCAGAGCGTATCTCTCTGAGCGTCTGCCATAGGTCGTACTACGTAATACGTACTACGGCGCGAAGCGCCCTCAGACCGGCGGTATCCGTCCCTCGAAGTGCGTATTGAGCACCACGAGTGTTCTGCTGCGTCCCGGGGCATGGGAACGGATCTCGTCGAGAAGTTCGCCAAGGTGTTCGGAGGACTTCGCTCGAACGGTGAGAAGAAGATCGAACTCGCCTGTGACCGCGAAGCAGTTCTGTACGTAGGGGATCGTTTCGAGCGACTTTGCGATTTCGGTGAGCGGCCCACCGGCAGGGGATTCCACAGAGATGACTGCCGTAACGGGCAGGCCTATTGCTTCCCAGTCGACACGCACACGAGTCCCGGTGATGACACCGTTGTCGGTGAGGCGCTTCACCCGCTGATGCACCGTTGTCGTGGCAACATCGCATTCGTCGGCGATCCTGCTGTACGGAATTCGCCCATCTTCGGTCAAACGAGCGATGATTTTACGGTCTAGGTCGTCCATGTACGTAGATATTACACAATATTCTGGGAATGTATATATACTTTGCATCGTTGAAGTAACAACACGTAACCGACGACAAGGACGGCAGCAATGCATCCAGATACAGCCATCCAAATGGTCAGGTCTCGAGTCTGCGCCGCAGCGTCGATTCAGGCCCTGAAGGCCAAGAAGTAACACCCCACAAGATCTCCTCCAAAGAGCGCCAAGGGCACCGCAAGTCGGTGCCCTTTTCGCGTGCGGGACGAATCGCGGTTCAGTCGTCGGACATCGGATATCGGTTGTCGGTTATCGTCGCAGTGTGGCCTACTCCCGAGATGACATCGACACCGTCCGCGACAAGACCGACCTGGTGGAACTCGCGGCTGAGGTGACGAAGGTGAAGCGTTCCGGACGCTCCACCATGGCTGTGTGTCCGTTCCACTCAGAGAAGACTCCTTCTCTCTCGATCGATGGTGCACGGGGCCTCTACCACTGCTTTGGGTGTGGCAAGAGTGGTGACGTGTACCGGTGGGTGCAAGAGACCCAGGGTGTCGACTTCGCAGGTGCCGTGGAATTCTTGGCCAGGCGTGCAGGGGTCACCCTGACCGTGGACCCTGCCGCAGCGAAACGTAGGAGTCAGCGAGAGCGGCTCGTTGAAGCGACGAGGATGGCTGTCGAGTTCTACACGGATCGCCTCAAATCCGGCACCGATGCTGGCGCCGCCCGCGCTTACCTGCGCTCCCGCGGATACGACACGGAAGTTGTCGATCGGTTCTCGCTCGGCTACTCCCCGGATGGCTGGGAGGAGCTTGTCAGGCACCTGCGCGATCAGGGCGTCAACGACAAGACGATGAAGGAAGCCGGTCTTGTAAGTGCGACACGCCGCGGGGGTGTCGTCGACAGGTTCCGGGGGAGAGTCATGTTCCCGATCCTCGATCTTCGCGGAGACCCCGTGGGCTTCGGTGCGCGAGTGCTCGATGGAGACGGTCCCAAGTACCTGAACACGCCCGAGACGCCCATCTATCACAAGTCGAGGCTGCTCTACGGACTCAACTGGGCCAAGTCGGACATCGTCCGTCGGGACACCTCGGTCGTCGTTGAGGGATACACCGACGTCATTGGCATGCACATGGCGGACCTGCCGATCGCCGTCGCCACATGCGGAACTGCCCTTGGCGAGGATCATCTCGATCTTCTGAGACGCTTCTCGGAACGGGTCGTGCTCGCGTTCGACGCCGATGAGGCAGGGGTGGGTGCAGCGCTTCGGGGGTTCGAGCGCTCCGTTCCCGGCGATCTCGACCTGCGGGTAGCGGTGCTGCCGCAGGGGAAGGATCCAGCGGATGTCGTCGCCGAGGAGGGCGGTATCGAAGCTCTCCGAACTGCGGTTGCCGAGTCGGTGCCTCTGTTGCAGGTGCGTATCGACGCGGAACTTGCCAAGTTCGATCTTGCCGAGCCTGAGGCCCGTGCCAAGGCAGTCAAAGCGGCTGCAGCCGTGATCGCTCTTCACCCCGACGGGATCACGCGACACGAGTATGCAAACGGGGTATCACGCAAGACAGGAGTCGACGCAGGACTCGTTGAGCGATCGATCAACGAGGCCCGGCGCCGTTCGAGTTCGGGCAGATCCGATGAACAGAGCGGCTCGCAACCGGTGGAGGCACCGCCTGCGCACGCTCCTTCCTACAAGGCGGAGGCAGAGCTGCTTCGAACCATGCTTGCGAACGACGAGCGGCTCGCTTCGGTCGAGATCGACGAGTCGCTCTTCCACGACTACGAAACGAAGGCTGTGCTGTCGACGGTGCTTGGCCTGCTTGATGGCCTTGCCCCGGGGGTAACACCGGATCTCGGTGCTGCCATTGGATCCGACGATACCCCGGAAGCTGAGTTCCTCCGGAGGTTGGCTCTCGAAGTGCGGCCGGTAGCTGATCCCGTGGAACTCGTCGACAACCTCAAACGGGTCCACATCGATGCCGAGATTGCAGAAATTACCAGAACCCTCCAGTCCATCGACCGGGATTCCGATGAACAGGGGTATTCAGAGTTGCTGCAGCGCTTGGTAGCGTTGGAGCAAGACAAGCGAACGAAACGAGATGTCGAGTGAGTGATGTTGTCGCACAGGTGATCGATCTGCTTTGTGATCGGTGTAATCAGCGCGGCTTCATCATGGTTGGTGAGATCCAACAGGAGCTCGAGGACGCCCAGGCTCCACCCGATTCGTTTGAAGAGGTCACGCTCGAGCTGATGAAGCGTGGCAAGGACGTCAGGGAGGAGTCCGAGGACGCCCTGTCTGATACCGCCATGAGCAGCGATGAACTCGTCCACGTGTCAGATCCGGTGCGCATGTACCTCCAGGAGATCGGCCGATACCCGCTGTTGACGACACAGCAGGAGGTCGAGTTGTCGATGCAGGTGGAAGCGGGTGTGAAGGCCGAGGAACGCCTTGACACGACCGCTGTTCTGCCTCCGGCCGAACGGGTCATCCTCGAACGGCAGGCGAGAAAAGCTGATCGGGCCCGAAAACGACTCGTGGAGTCGAACCTCCGGCTTGTCGTTTCGATCGCCAAGAAGTACGTCGGACGTGGCATGGGACTTCTGGATCTGATCCAGGAAGGCAACCTTGGCCTCATCAGGGCCGTGGAGAAGTTCGACTACCGCAAGGGGTTCAAGTTCTCGACCTATGCAACATGGTGGATTCGCCAGGCCGTGACGCGAGCTCTTGCCGATCAGGCACGGACGATTCGCGTGCCGGTGCACATGGTCGAGACGATCAACAAGCTCGCCATGGTCCAACGGCTGCTGCATCAGGATCTTGGGCGGGAACCGACAATCGCAGAGATCGCCGCAGAGCTGGACATGGAGTCAGGGAAGGTGACCGAGCTTCGTCGCATTGCCCTTGACCCACTCTCCCTCGAAACACCGATCGGCGATCAGGACGATGCGACGATCGGTGACATCGTGCCAGACCTCGGTGCTGATGTTCCGGTGGAAGAGGCGGCATTCAAGTTGCTCCAGGAATACCTGTCGCTTGCCCTTGAGGCGTTGAACGATCGGGAACGCGAAGTCCTCGTCATGCGCTTCGGGCTCGATGACGGTCGCGTGCGGACCCTTGAGGAGGTCGGCAACTACTTCGAGGTGACCCGGGAGCGGATCCGACAGATCGAGAACAAGGCACTCGCGAAGCTGAGGCAGCCCGCCCGAGCGAAGCAGCTCGACGGATACCTCGAGAACGGCTGATCAGCGGGCTGCTTTGGCTCTTACTGTCTCTGCCACAGACACCATGCCCCGACCGGCGGTGGCGCGAGCTCCGCGTGTGGAGCGCTCGGCGAGTTCGGCGGCTTCCTGAACCTGCTCGTTGGAACGGAACTTCTTGTAGGCGGCGATGATCTGTTCGTACCGCTCGCGGCCAGCTCTTGCCCCCAGAAGGAACCCGACGCCGAGGCCGATGATGAGTCCAAATCGAAACTTCATGGAGCGATTCTCGCACACCATCGGCACCTAGATGACAGAGGGGAGTTGATGCAGGGCGCTGGTATCCTCTGCGCCGTTCACCAGTGTGTTGAACACCTTCCGGGGTAGCTCAGTTGGCAGAGCAGCGGACTGTTAATCCGTTTGTCGTGGGTTCAAGTCCCACCCCCGGAGCCGAGAAATCCCTTGTGCCGCAAGGGATTCCGCCATCCACCGCCAATCGCATGTAAGCCGCGGGGCGCGCAGAGGGCGCGATAATTCTTGCAGTGGACACGGTCGGTTCGAGGTTCTCGGTTGCCATGCGACTGGCGCAGAGGCGTTCAGGTTGTGAGCGTGGCGTATCGAAGAGACCGGGTGTGTGTGGTTTGTGCACCGCTTGAGTCTCCCTGGTAGGAGTCGCCGAACCTTGTACTCGTCGCGGTGTGCTAGACACTGGAGAAGTGCTATTTGTCATTCGCCCGTGGTTTCTGCTGCTTGGTCTCTTTAGCGTTGCTCTCGTCGGTTGCACCGGCGAACCGACCGAGTCGTCAGATCCTGCTGATCCGAGTGCGGTCACAGTCCCGGTGGCTGGAGCAGGGGATGAGCTCGGGGCATTTCCCATTGGATTTCTCGAGGGAGATCCGCTACCTAGACCATCGAATCTAGTGCTTCTGGCAGGAGACACCATCGTTGATGTTGACGCGGATGCGGACCGCCGACTCGATGGATTACCCGAAGGAGGGGATCTCATAGTCTGGAGTGTTGCCGTAGGTGAGGGAGCGGTCGTACTGGTGGACTGCCATCAGGAGTGTGGTGCACCGGAGCTGTTCGCCATTGATGACCAATCCGATGTCGCCCGATCAATCGCTTTCGGCTTCGCAGCACCTGCACCTGGCGGCGTGTGGGTAACCAGGGGCACGTCCGAGACGATCTGCACGCTGACCAAGGTCGGGTTAGACGGAACAATCCTGATACCGGAACGACCCTTTGACTGCGACCTCTCAGTGGTCGAAGAGACATCAGTGGGTCTTGTCGTTTCGATACCTCAATTCGGACCGGAACAAGGTGCCATCCTCGACCCAGAGACGTTGGACCCTATCATCGAGACGGGCAGAATCCACGCGGTTGTCGACGGACGGGTGCTGTCTTGGGGAGGCGCATCATTCGATCTCCTGGATCTTGAAACAGGCGCGGTGGCCGAGATCGCCCGCCCGACCGATGTGGGAGCGCCGTCCTACGGCAGAGTCAGTCCGGACGGACGGTTCGTAGCGATCTCGTTCGAGCACCCTGCTTGGCCCGGTCCCCGCCAACGGTTGGACGTATGGGTGTTGGAAGTCGAAACTTTGGGATGGATCCGGCTTCCATCCATGCCAGTAGCAGCGGCGCTTAAGGGGACCAACGAAGCCTGGGCCCCGGACGGCCGATTTGTTATGTTCGGCTTCTTCGAAAAAGCCGAACGGGCCGTCGTCACTTGGCGTCCTGGGGACAGGGAACTGAGTATTCGTCAACTCGACACGAATCCTGCCGGTTCGCTCATCGTGTGGACCGGTGACTCGCCTTAGAGCGCTGAGTTGATCACGCAGAACGCCCAGTTCTACCGCCACAACGTGCAAACCGCCGAGTGCCCCAGAACGGCACAGCTGTGCGGTGCGAAAACTCTGGGCCTTCGCTGCTCATGGTCGCAGCCGAGAGTGAGTCACCCGGCCGAACGCTGCCGTTCGAGACGCTCCGCAATCTCGTCCCTCGAGTCCTCGTACAGGTGCCCGTAGACATCCATCGTGACGCGAATACTCGAGTGACCGAGGTGTTCCTTGATGTGGCGGGGATGGGCCTCGGCAGCGATCAGGAGCGAGGCGCAGGTGTGACGCAGGTCGTGTGGTCGCAGCCCGGCTTGGTTGACTTCAGCGATTGCAGGTAGCCAGATATTGCGCCGGAAGTTCGATGACCGGAGCGGTGTGCCTGAGTCCGTCGTGAACACGAGGCTATCCATGTCGCCGTCGGCAAACCGTCCGATGTGGGCGCCGAGCGCATTGCCGACGAATGGAGGGATGGCGATCGTTCGGCTCTCCCAAGTCTTCGGTGGCACTACATAGAGCTTGCCATTGACCTCGGACAGCGTCTCGTTGACCTCGACTCGGCGTCGCAGCATGTTGACTCTGCCGAGCTTGAGGCCCACCGCCTCAGCCCACC
The DNA here is from genome assembly GCA_039714175.1 of Actinomycetota bacterium. GTDB lineage: Bacteria > Actinomycetota > Acidimicrobiia > Spongiisociales > UBA5794 > B3-G11. The sequence goes on along the minus strand of JBDLJV010000060.1, from coordinate 490 downwards.
GTATCCCGCCGTAGGCGAGTACGAGGATGAGTGCCTCGTACCGCTCCGGCACGGCATCGGCGAGGGCGTCCACCTCATCTGCGGTGAGGAACCTTGGCGGCCTGCGCGTCGCTCGGGGTAGGGGAGTGCCGACTGCTGGGTTCGCTGTGAGCCGGCGTGCCCGGACCGCGGCCTTGAGGATCATCGACAGAAGCTGATGCGCCTGGCGGATGCGACTCGAGGAGAGCCCGGAGTCGGTGAGCTCGATAACCCACGACTCGATCACGTAGGGGTCGATTCCTGAGAGCGGTATCTCACCGAAACGAGGTAGCAGATGAACACGGAGGAGTGACTCGTATCCGGCGAGGGTCTTGGGCTTGAGATGGCGCCGTGTTCCGAGCCACTCCGTGGCCCACTCACCGAACGATGTGCGGGCGAGACGCGGATCGGTCCAAGCTGCACGATCGAGATTGGCCTGCTCGTTGCGCAGCCACTTCTGAGCGTCAATCTT